>JAWKQN010000011.1 GCA_041390125.1 Gemmatimonadota bacterium
AGCTCCACCGTGGCTGCGAGACCGGCCAACCCGGCGCCCACCACGATGGCGTCCGCGTACAGAGGGCGGTTCACTCCACGCCGCCCTCGCCCGCGGGCGTCGCGACCAGGAGGGCGCGTACGTAGAGCAACTCGAATCCGTTGCGCCGCGCGTTCTCGTGGGACGTGGAGCCGGGCTGGGTGGTGACCGTGGCTACGTCGCAGTCTACGCGCCGCGCATCGGTCAGACGCCGCGTCAGCAGCGCGGCCTGGACGCCCCGGCGCCGAAGCGCCGGCACGGTGGCAGCGCCTGTCAGCTGCGCCACGCCGTCCACCGCTCGCATGCTGGCGGCGCCTGCGGGCCGACCGTCGACCCACGCCAGATAGCGCACGAAACCGGGCGCTCGCGCCAGGTCTCCCAGGATCTCCTCCAGGGTGGCGCGGGCGAATTCCTCGTGGGCGGGCACACCCGCACCGTCCGGCGTGAGGAATCCGGCCACAAGGGTGTCGAGCCAGACCCGGAAGTCCTCCTCCCCGCTCTCGACCACCTGGATGGGGACGCCGGACGGCGTCCGATCGGCCGGGAGGTCCTCCCTGGGGTCGAGACCCAGGACGTTCTCGAAGCCCACGAGGTGGTAGCCGCGTCCGGTGAGCATCGGCGCGATGCCGGGGTGCGCGAGCGTGGCGAGCTCCACCTGCACGGAGCACCCCCGCTCCGCGTAGAAGCGCTCGACCGCCGCCAGCGGCTCGGGCTCCAGCGCTCCGGCGAAGCCCACCCCGGCCACCTTGTTGAGAGGAGATCCGTCGCCCGACCAGCTCGCGACGCCACCGCCGAGCGGAAGGATGGTGGCGCCATGCTCCGGGTGCGCTTCGGCGACCGCGGCCACGGCCTCCCGCAGAAGTGCACACTCCGCGCGCTCGATGCGCGCTGCGAGCTCCGTGGATGCGAAGGGCATGCTCAGGTCGGTGCGCAACGTGGCGGGGCAGGGCGTCTCAGTTCATGCGCGGATCGTAGGGCATGCGCGACAGCAGCCGGTACTCCGGTCCCTTACGGGCCACGACCCGACTCCACAACAAGTCGGGCGCATCGGTGAAGACGTCGTCCGCTCGCGCGGGCTCGACCAGCCAGCTGTCCTGGTCCATCTCCGCCTCCAACTGGCCCGCTCCCCACCCGGCGTAGCCGGCGTACACGCGGGCGCGCACCAGGAACGGTGCGACGTCCTCGGAGACGTTGCCCACCAGGAACCCCACCGCGTCGAAGACCAGGATGTCGGCGAGCTCGGGTCGGGACAGCTCCACCAACAACACCGGACCGCTCGGCTGCACGGGTCCGCCCTGGTAGAGCAAGGCGCCGTCCGGCACGAGCCTCTCGAGCGCAGGCACCGCCTGTGCGACCGTCACGTCGCGCGGTCGGTTCAGGATCACCCCGAGGGCTCCTTCCTCGTTGTGCTCTCCGATCAGCACGACGGTGTGGCGGAAGTTGGGGTCGTACAATCCACCACTGGAGATGAGCAGCTTTCCCTTGAGACTCTCCACGCGTTCCGTTCCCATCGAGCGGGCCCGCTGGTTGCGACGGGAAGCTAGACCCGGTGCGGGCGGGACGCTACGATGCGGCCGGGTAGACCGGCCCGCCCCGTGCGCCCTGCTCCCCATGGGGTCTCCACGGTTCCCTCGCACCCGGGTCCTCCACGAGGCTGCTCGTGCGAACCTGCTCCGCCTCGAGACGCTCGCTCGCGCACACCTTCGCGCGCGCAGCGCGGTCCACGCTGATCCTCGCGGCCCTCGCGGCTCCCGGGCTGCTGTCGGCACAATCGCCCTGGCCCGTTTCCATCGAAGCGACACTCGGCGTGGGCGCAGGCCGCACCCGCGGTGAGTACCGGAGCAACGACAGTGGCCTGGCCGGGGACCTGTTGGTGGGGCTGCGACTGCGTCCGACGGCGCGGGGCGCGCTGGCCGCCGCCGTGGGCGTAGGCGTGCAGGGAGCGGGAGAGACGGACCTGGTATGTCTCCCCGCCTCCAGCGGGGGCTGCGTCCCCTCGTTCCCGGAGTTCGAGATCGCGGCCGTGCTCGTGGGCTGGGAGACGGCGAGCACCGACCTCCGCGTCCTCGGGGGACCCGCGGCCGTGCGCGCGTACGGCGACTGGGACGACATCCGTCTGGGCCTCCAGGGCCGCGTCGATGTCACGCGTCCCATGATCGGTCGCCTGGCCGTGCTTCTCGCCGGGCGCGGCCTCGTCGTCCCGTCCTACGATGGCGATTCGTTCCACATGATCTCGGTGGCGCTGGGCCTCCGCCTGCGCTGACCGACGGACCGGGACGCGCGCACAGCGGCCGGGGACCGCCGGCCCATCCGCATCCTACCCGCCCCTCGAGCCACGGAATCCATGACTGCCGACGAGATCATCGCGCTGCTGGATCTGCGCCCCCATCCCGCGGAGGGCGGCTACTTCCGGGAGACCTACCGGAGCGGCGGCGAGTCCGAGCCGGGCGCACCCTTCTCCGGCCCCCGCTCCTGGTCCACCGCGATCTACTACCTCCTCACGCCGGCGACCTTCTCCTCCCTGCACCGACTGCCCGGCGACGAGGTCTTCCATTTCTACCTCGGAGATCCGGTCGAGATGCTGGAGCTGCTCCCCGATGGACGGGAACGGCTGACCGTGCTCGGTCCGGACGTTCCGTCGATGACGCTGCAACACGTCGTGCCGGGTGGCACGTGGCAGGGCTCCCGGCTCGTGGCCGGCGGCCGCTGGGCCCTCCTCGGCACCACCATGGCGCCGGGCTTCGCGTACGAGGACTACGAGACGGGGACGCCCGCACTCCTGGAGCGGTTCACCCACCATCGCGCGCTCGCGCATGCGCTGCTACCGCCTGCGGTCGGCGGGTCCTGAATCGGGCCCGGCGCGGCCGCGTGGCGACGCTCGAAAGCCATTCCAGAAATGCGCGGCCGCTCTCTCCCTGCGCTCATCCCTCGCGGCCCGGCACCGTGTAGCGCACCTCCACCATCGCCCCGTACTGCCGCACGTCCGTGAGCTGGAGCGGGGGGATGGCGATGCGGCGCGGCAGCAGCGGCGCTCCGCGGCCCAGCGTGACCGGCACGATCTGGATGATCAGCTCGTCCAGGAGACCCGCGTCATGGAACTGCCCCGCCAGCTCGCCGCCGCCGACGACCCACACGTTCTTCCCGCCGGCCACCTCGGCCATCTCCGCGTGCACGGGCCGCACGTCTCCGCGCACGAAGCGCACATCCGCACCCGGGTGCACGGGCAGATCCCGGTGCGTGAAGACCCACGTGGGCTGCTCGTACATCCAGGGCTGAGGCGTATCGTCCTGTGACAGATAGCGGACCACCCACTCGTAGGTGTGGGCACCCATCGCCAGCGCGCCCACGTCACGGATGAACCCGGGATAGCTCGTCTCGACCGGATCGCCCATCTGCATCAGCCAGTCGAGCGAGTGGTTCTCGTCGGCGATGAAGCCGTCGAGGGTCGAGGCGCCGTAGTACTGGGTCTTCATGGACATTCCCTGGGGAAGCGTGGATCGGGCGCCGGAAGGTGGGGAGCGCCGCGCGCGGGCGCGACCACCCGCTCGCGGGCTGGCCCGGACCCCGGTCCAGAAGCCATGCTGAGGAGGCGTGGCCGCTCCACCTCCGCGGCACGCGCGGACGGGGACAGGACCCGCCGGTGCCTCGTGCCTGCCTGGATGGCAAGGAGATGCGATCCCGTGGACTTCGATCTCGACGATGCCGTCCGCATCCTGGAGCGCACACCCGCCCTGCTCCGCACGTGGTTGTCGGGTCTGCCGGAGGCATGGATCCGCGCCGACGAAGGCCCCGAGACGTGGAGTGCGTTCGCCGTCGTGGGGCATCTCCTGGACGGGGACGAGACGGACTGGATGACACGGGTGCACCGCATCCTGGGTCCGCCCGAGGAGCGCCGCTTCAAGCCCTACGACCGCTTCCGGCACCTGGCGCGCAACCGCGACCGCACGCTCCCGGAGCTGCTCGACGCCTTTGCGACGCTCCGGGCGGAGAACCTGCGGGCCCTGACGGCGCTCGAGCTGGGTCCCGCCGACCTCGCGCGCACGGGCATCCATCCCGAGTTCGGCGAGGTGACCCTGGCGCAGCTGCTGGCCACCTGGGTGGCGCACGACCTGGGACACATCGCCCAGATCGCGCGCGTGCTCGCCAAGCAGTACCGCACCGCGGTCGGTCCCTGGACGGCCTACCTCCCGGTCCTGACGCGCTGAGGCCTCCGTGGACCGCTCGGTGCCTCCTTTCGTGGGCCCCACCGCGGGCTCGTGGATCCGGGCCAGCGCTCTGGGCTGGTGGCTCGGGTTCGTCTTGCTGGTGCCCTTGCTGATCCTCCCGGGGGCCATCGGACTGGGAGATTTGCAGAGCTCGCTGGGACTGGGGATGGGGGCCGGTGTCGGGTTCCTGCAGGGCCGACGACTCGGCGAGCATCGTCGCTCGTGGACCCTCCGCACGGCGTTCGGGCTCGCGCTGCCGTTCGCGGTGGTCGACGTCGCCCAACGGATCGATCCGACCGTTCCGTACTCCCTCGCGGCCTGTGTGCTGGTGGGCGGGATCGTCGTCGGCCTGCTGCAGGCCCCGCTCGTCGCCCCCACCCGGAGGGCACGTCTGCTCTGGGTGGTCACCTCCACGCTGGCCTGGGGTCTGGCCGCGGCCACCGTTCCGGTCGCGGACGGCCTGCCGCGCATCCCCGGTCTGGTCGGCGCGGCGCGGTACCTCGCGGTGGTGCTGTCGGGCGGGATCCTGCTGGGGCTGGTGCAGGCGGCGGTGATCGGCCGCCTCCCCCGCGCGGCCTGGGGCCCGGCCTGATGGACGGGGTCACGGTGCGGAGCGCCCGGTCGGAGGATCTGCCGGCGCTGGTCCGGCTGCTCGCGAACGATCCCCTCGGCGCCACGCGGGAGCGGCCCACGCAGGAGCCGTCGGAGCGATATCTCCGCGCGTTCGCCGCCATCGACGCCGACCCCGCACACGAGCTCCTGGTGGCGGAGGTCGACCGTGTGGTGTGTGGCTGCCTCCAGGTCTCGTTCCTGCCCCATCTCACGTACGAGGGCGGATGGCGGGCCCAGGTCGAGGGGGTGCGCGTGGATCCGTCGGTTCGCGGCCGCGGCATCGGTCGCCTGCTGTTCAACGAGGTGATCGCCCGGGCCCGGGCTCGGGGCTGCCACCTGGTGCAGCTCACCACCGACGCGCGTCGGCCCGAGGCGCTGGCCTTCTACGAGGCCCTGGGCTTCCAGCACACGCACCACGGACTGAAGCTCCACCTGGGAGAGGAGCCCCGCGCATGAGCGATAGAAGCGGTGCATCGATAGGGGCGGCCGCCACCCGTGCACCGGCTCGGCGCGCGCGCGGTGTGCTCGCCGCCGTCCTGCTGGCGGCGTGCGCACCCGCCACCTACGGGGGGACCACGGCCGTGCCCGACCTCTGGCTCGAGGACACGGGCTTCCCCGAGCGAGCCCACTGGCCGGGCGTCCTGTTCCACCGCGCCCGGACGGACATCCCCCCGCGGCCCGGGCTCGATCGCCTGCTGGACGAACAGCCTGCCCTGGAGGTCCGTCCGGTCGGCGTGGCTGACCTGGGCGTGTGGTTGGTCCAGGGTGGCACGAGCTGTCCGCTCACGGTCTACCTGAACGGGGAGCGGCTGATGCAGCGCGGCGATCGGAAACCGCTGGGCACGCTCGTCCCGCTCGCGTCGCTGGACGCGCTGGAGGCATATGCGGGGAGCGACGGGCCGGCGCTGGCCCCCGACGGATGCGGCGTGCTGCTCCTGTGGGCCGAGCGGCGATCGCGGCCCGAGCGCGCCTTCCGGGGCGCGGTGGACGGCCGGCTCACGGGCAACGGCGCCAGCCGCGTGGACGCGGTGCGCCTCACGCAGGTGGGCTCCCTGCCGGTGCCGGTGACAGACGGCCGCTTCCACCTGCCCGGGCTGCGACCGGGCCGCTACCGGGTGGAGGTGCTCGAGGACGGGCGCGTACTCCTCTCGCAGCCGGTGCGGGTGTGGGCCCATCAGACCGCGGAGGTCGCGATCGACGTGGAGACCCGACCGTCCCGGGATCGCGCGGTGCGGCGATGAGCGCCGCACACGAGGCGGGACCCGCGCTCTACCACGCGCTGGCCGGGTGGTGGCCGCTCATGTCGTCCCCGGCGGACTACGAGGAGGAGGCGGGCCTGTTCGGTGGGATCCTGGCGGAGCGTGTTCCGGACCGCCGTTCGCTTCTCGAGCTGGGGAGCGGAGGCGGAAACAACGCGTCCCACATGAAGGTGGCCTTCGAACGCGTCACGCTCGTGGACGTCGCACCCGGCATGGTGGAGGTGAGTCGCGCCCTCAACCCGGAGTGCGAGCATCACGTGGGCGACATGCGCTCGGTCCGGCTGGGCGAGATGTTCGATTGCGTCTTCATCCACGACGCGATCTGCTACATGACCACCGTCGAGGATCTGCGGCGCGCCGTCGAGACCGCCTGGGTCCATTGCCGGCCCGGTGGCGTGGCGCTCTTCGTCCCGGACTACGTGGCCGAGACGTTCCGGCCCGACACGTCCAGCGGGGGCCACGATGGGGAGGACCGCGCGCTGCGCTACCTGGCCTGGAGCTGGGACCCGGATCCCGCCGACACCACGTTCCTGGTGGACTATGCGTACCTGCTCCGGGACCCGGAGGGCGGCACGCGCGTGGTGCACGATCGCCACGAGGAGGGGCTCTTTCCCCAGGCCGCGTGGGAGGCGACGCTGCGTGAGATCGGCTTCACGCCCGAGGTGGTGCGCGTCGATCACAGCGAGGTGGACTACCCGCTCCTCGCCTTCGTGGGTCGCCGCCCCGCCTGACCTCCGACCGGTCCGGATTGCAGCGGGTCGGGACGCGGCGCACTTTGCGGACGACGACGCGGGGGGCGTCGCGTTCCAGCGGAGAGGCAGCGATATGCAGATGCAGCGCGGTGGGCGGTCCTGGACGGTCACAGGTGGGCGCGCGTCGCTGACGACGCTGCTGGCGGCCCTGGCCGCGTGTGCGGGCGGATCGGAAGCCGCTCCGGCGGCGGATGCATCCGATCCATCGGGCGCACCCCGGTTCGAGGTGGATCCGAGCTGGCCGCAGGAGTTCCCCGACCTGTGGATCATGGGCTCGGTCACCGGCGTGTTCGTGGACGCCCGCAACCACGTCTGGATCACGCACCTTCCCGAGACGCTCACCCCCGAGGAGACCTCGGCGGTGCAGGAGCCGCCCATCGGCACGTGCTGCCGGCCCGCGCCGTCCGTGATCGAGCTCGACCCGGAAGGCAATGTGCTGCAGGGCTGGGGCGATCCGTCGCAGGACATCTCCGTTTATCCCCGCAATCCCCATGGCATCTTCGTCGACCACAACGACTACGTGTGGATCGGCACCTACCGCCACCACCGCGTGCAGAAGTTCACGCGCGGCGGGGAGCTGGTGCTGACGATCGGACGCTACGACGAGAACGGGGGCAGCAACGACCCGGAGCTGCTCGGCGGCCCGGCCGGGATCTGGGTGGACCCGACCACCAACGAGGTGTTCATCGCGGACGGCTACACCAATCGACGCGTGATCGTCTACGACGGGGAGACGGGAGCCTACAAGCGGCATTGGGGCGCCTACGGCGAGACGCCCGATGACGCCTACGAGGCCGGCGAGCGCAGCGCGGACGCCGAGCCGCCCCGGCAGTTCTCCACCGTGCACGGCATCACCGGCTCCAACGACGGACTGATCTACGTCGCGGACCGCCGCGGCAACCGCATCCAGGTCTTCCGACAGGACGGCACCTTCGTGGCCGAGAAGACGGTGGCGCCGGCCACGCTGGCCTCGGGGTCCGCGTTCGTGCCCGTCCTGTCGCCGGATGCCGATCAGACCTGGCTGTACCTCGCGGACGGGACCAACCACAAGGTGTGGATCCTGCGCCGGAGCGACCTGGAGGTCGTGGGGGACTTCGGCCGGGGCGGCCGTCAGGTGGGGCAGTTCCTACGGCCCCACGGCATGAGCGTGGACGCGCAGGGCAATCTCTACGTCGGAGAGGCCTCCACCGGACGGCGCGTCCAGAAGTTCGTGCGGGTGGGCGGGGGCTGAGAGGCCGCATCCCGACCGGACGTCCGGGAAGGAGAGAGGGCGCGCTACGCCTTCCGCACCCAGAACTGGTACATGGCCGCGAAGGCGCCGGGGTTCTCCGCTTCGTAGACCGCCCAGGCCGCCAGGTCCGACTCGGAGCCGGGCTCCGGGAAGCGCTCGCGGAATCCGTTCAACAGCGCCGGCCCGCGCAGGTCGAAGCCCACGAACTCGAGGCCGAGCGTGCGAAGCGCGTCCTGGATCTGCGGGATCGTGAACCGGTGCTCCTGCACGTGGAAGACGAGGTCCCGCACTTCCTGTAGCGAATAGAAGTCCCGCCAGCGGAAGAGCTGGGCGTGCTCGTCTCCGAGCGTGCGCATCAGCGCGTGGCGCGCGGCGCGGATGCCGTCGGCGTCGTCGGGGAAGCCCTCGCGCGCGATGAGCTCACGGGCGGCGACCACGGAGGCGCGCGCGAGCTCGCTGTAGAGGCCGATGCGCATGAAGCCACCGGGGCGCAGACGCCCCGTGAGCGCGCGCCAGCCCGCGATCGGATCCGCCATGTGATGCAGGACGCCCACGGACTCGATCAGATCGAACGTCTCCTCCCATCGGTGCAGCGCGAGGATGTCCGCCTGCATCAGATCCACCCGCTCCAGTCCGGACTCGCGCAGCTTGCGCGCCGCGAAGGCCAGGGAGGAAAGGGAGAGGTCGATGCCGGTCACGTGCGCGTCGGCGTAGCGCTGCGCCACCTCGATCAGGTGCAGCCCGGTGCCGCATCCGGCCACCAGCACGCGCGGACGCTGCAGCGCGGCGGCGGACGCGAACTCGCGTCCGGGGAACAGCTCGGTGAGCACCGCGTGCAGGGGGCGGGCGCGCCGGTGCCCGTACCGCGTCCAGCGCGGGTACGGCGACTCCTCGTACATGGCGCGGACCTGCTGGGACACGGCGTCTTCCGGCGCAGCGAACACGGGCAGCGTGTCCCGCAGCTCCTCTTCCTGGAGGGGTTCGAGGATTTGTTGCACCACCACGCCGATCACGCCCGCGTGCGCGCCCTCCTGCGCGAGCGCGTAGACCTCCTCGGCCCGCTCCCACTCGAGCAGCGGCACATAGGCCGCCAAAGCCAGGATGGAGGGCACGTCCGCCGGGTCGGAGCCCAGCGCACGACCGGCCATGCGTGCGACCAGCTGCTCCACGGCGGCCACCTCGTCGGCCTCGTGCGTCCACACGTAGCCGTTCAGGAAGGCCTGCCGGGCGATCGCTTCGAGCAGCGCCGGCTCCGCCAGCGCAGGATCGTCCATCCGACCCGCCGCGACGGCGGCGAGGAGGCGTCGGCGCACGGCGCGCAGCAGGCGCTCCATCCCCAGGTCCGGGAGCACCACGGCGCAGAGCGCGTGGAGCAGGACCGGGCGGGAAAGCGCGCTCCACGTCTCGGGCCGATCGAGGAGCGCGTCCAGGGAGGTGGAATCCCCGGTTGCGGCCAGCAACGGCCCCAGCGCGCCCCCGCCGGAGAGCACCCGCACCGCCTGGCCCGCCACGTCCTGCGGATTGACGGCCGGATGCTGGAGGCAGGCCTCCAGGATGCGCTCGGCGGTCTCGAGCTCGCCCTCGTCCGTGAGGATCACCTGACCGAACGTCTCTGCGAAGCCCGACCAGGCCGGCCCGTCGTCCACATCGCGACGGACGGCCTCCCACAGCAGCGCTACCGATCCGGTGGCGTCTCCCCGGTCGCGCAGGATCTGACCGAGACCGCGGAGCGCGATGGCCGACCCCGGCTCCAGCTCCAGCATGCGGGAGTAGCAGCGCTCCGACCCGGACATGTCGCCTCGGCGGTACGCAAGCACGGCCAGGTTCTGCCATGCGCCGATCATGTCCGGATCCAGGGTCACCGCGCGCTCCAGCGCCGCACGCGCTTCGTCGCTTCGGCCCAGTCCCAGCCACAGCGTGCCCAGGCGGTAGCGCGCCTCCGCGCCGTCGCGGAGCCCCAGCACCCGCTCCCACTGCCGCGCCGCCTCCTCCGGCCGGTCGAGCTGCTCCAGCACGTTGGCCAGATTCGCGTGGGTCTCGGGGACCCGCGGGTCGAGCGCGATCGAACGGCGCAGGACCTCCTCCGCGTCCGCCGGTCGGCCCGCGGCCGAGAGCGCCTCTCCGAGATTGGTCAGGATGGAGGCGCTCTTCGGCGCGAGGCGCTCGGCGTCGCGCAGCAGGCGAACGGCCCTCTCGTGGTGACCGAGCTGGCTCTCCACCACTCCGAGCAGGCCCACCGCATCGGCGCGCGTCGGCGTCTCGGCCAGCAGCGCTTCGTAGGCGCCGCGCGCCTCGAGCAGCGCGCCACTCCGGTGCAATTCCATCGCGCGGTCCAGGGAGACTGGGCTCGGCATCCGTTTCCTCTCGCAGCAGGCGGGGGCGATCCCCTCGAAGTATCGGTCCGACAACAGGTTGGGTTGACCGATCCGGGGGAGGGGTCCGGCTCGGTGACCCGAAGCATGTCTTGTACTGCACCCATCGGGCCGTCTATCCTTGAAGCGTCTCCCGCAGCCTCGACCCGCACCCTCGGAGTCCCATGTCCAGGAACCGGCCAGGCTACGGCCTGCTTTTCTGTTTCGCGCTCGCCGCCTGCGGCGGCGGCACTCCCGACCCGGGAACGGCGCCCGCGCCTTCACCGTCGGACACTCCGGCCGCCCCGCCCGCGGCCACGCCCTCCGACGAGCCCTCCACGCTGGATGGCGTCTACACGGTCGCCCAGGCCGAGCGGGGTCTCGAGGTCTTCCAGAACATCTGCTCCGAGTGCCATCAGACGGAGGAGTGGACGGAGGACCGCTTCCTCGCGCGTTGGGACGGCGAGTCCGTCTTCCGGTTCTGGTACTTCATCTACGAGCGCATGCCGCACGGCTCTCCGCCGTATTCGCTCCCGCGGCAGACCGTGACCGACGTGGTCACGTACATCTTCCAGTTGAACGGTCTCCCCCCCGGCTCGGAAGAGCTGGGCACCGACGACGAGAGCATCGACGACTACTGGCTGCGCTGGGGGACGGCTCTGCCGTGACCCGATGACCCTCGCCGCCGACCCGGGTGCGCGCGTGGCCCTGGATCCAGCGCTGAGGATCCCGGAGGCGCTTCGGCGTACGCACGCCGGGTGGCGGTGGGACCTGATCCACAACGAAGTGCCGGAGGTCGCCACCTGGCGGTTGGCCCAGCCGGACGGTGAGGCGCGCTACCTCAAGCTGGCGCGGCCCGACGGGTGGCCGGCGGTACGGGATGAAGCGGAGCGCACGCGGTGGGCCCGGACGTTCCTCAACGTCCCGGAGGTCCTGGCCGCAGGTCGTGGGTCGGACGTGGAGTGGATGTTGACCCGCGCTCTGCCCGGGCGGCCGGCGACCGATCCGACGTGGACGGCCCGTCCGCAGGAGACCGTGCAGCGCCTGGCGCGCGCGCTCCGGCGCTTCCACGAGGCCCCGGCATCCGCCTGCCCGTTCCGCTTCACGCTCGATGACGCGTTGGCGCACGCGCGGGCGCGCCTGCGGAGCGGGGCCATCGTACCGGGGCGTGACTTCCATCCCGAGTTCGCGCACCTGAGCGCCGCGGACGCGCTGGAGCGCCTGTGGCGCACACGGCCCGCGACCGAGGCGGCCGTCGTCTGCCACGGCGATTTCTGTCTGCCCAACGTGGTGCTGACCGAATGGGGTGACGCGGGCTTCGTGGATCTGGGCGAGCTGGGCGTCGCCGACCCGTGGTGGGATCTGGCCGTCGCCACCTGGAGCCTGGACTGGAACCTGGGTCCAGGCTACGAGACGCTCTTCCTGGACACGTACGGCGCGGCACCCGATCCGGCGCGCCGCACGTTCTATCGGCTCCTGTACGACGTGGTGTCCTAGCCGTTCCTCCGCGCCCTGCCGGCGGAGCTACCGCAGGTGCTCGTTGAAGAACTCGATCGTGCGCGTCTGCGCCAGCTTCGCGGCCTCTTCGTCGTACCGCGGCGTCGTGTCGTTGTGGAAGCCGTGGTTGGCGCCCTCGTACATGTGCATCGTGTACGTCTTGCCGGCGGCGTCCAGGGCGGCCTTGTAGTCCGGCCACCCGGCGTTGACGCGCTCGTCCAATCCCGCGTAATGGATGAGCAGCGGTGCCTGGATGCGGGAGACGTCCTCGGATGGAGGCGCGGACCCGTAGAAGGGAACGGCGGCGCCGAGGTCCGGGAGCCGTACGGCCAACGTGTTGACCATGCCGCCGCCGAAACAGAAGCCCACGGCACCCACCCGACCCGTGGAGGACGGGTGGTTCATCAACCACCGCGCACCGGCCACGAAGTCCTCCTCCATGGTGGAGCGCTCCAGGCGTCGCTGCATCTCGCGGCCTTCGTCGTCGTTGCCGGGGTAGCCACCGAGCGGAGTGAGCGCGTCTGGACCCAGCGCCAGGAAGTCCGCTGCAGCGAAGCGCCGCACCACGTCCTCGATGTACGGATTGAGACCACGGTTCTCGTGGATCACGAGCACCGCGGGCTTCCTGCCCCCACCACTCGGCTGCGCGAGGTAGCCCCGCATGGTGCCCGAGCCGTCGGGCGAGGGATACTCCACGTACTCGGCCTGGATGCGCGCGTCGTCGGGTGCGACCTGCTGGGCCCACGCGTAACGCGGCTTGAGCATGTCCAGCAGCGCCGCCGCCGTGACCCCACCGGCCGCGAAGCGCGCCGCTCCGTCCAGGAACGCGCGCCGATCGATGAGGCCGTGCACGTAGCGGTCGAAGAGGTCGAGCACTTCCTGCGGGAAGTCGCTGGCCTTGAGACGCGGTTCGTCGGACATGGTCGCTCCTCGGGCGTGCACGGCGGGTCGTTTGGGCGGAGACGGGGGGACGGGCAAGATAGACGCGGCTTCGGAGCCCGGCCAGCGTGGGGAGGACACGCCGCTGCGGGTCGCGCGCGGACCCGAGGAGCCGGGACGAGGCGCCTCCGGCGTGGGCTCCGCGGTTGCGCGCGCTCCCGGACGCTCGCGAGCTTCCGCCTCCACGCCGCTTCATCCGGAGACCCACCATGGTCCGCCTTCGCCGTGCCCTGCCCCTGCCCGCCGCGCTCCTGCTCTCCCTGTTGGCCACGGCCTGCGCGGACGCCCGGCAGGACGTCACCCTGCTCGAGTGGACCACCACGGCGCCGGAGTCGTGGGTGGCGGGCGCTCCGAGCAGCGAGATGCGTCTGGCCGAATACCGCATCGGTAGCGAGCCCGATCCGGCGGAGGTGGTCGTCTACTACTTCGGCGAGGGCCAGGGGGGATCGGTGGGGGACAATCTCCAGCGCTGGACCGCCCAGTTCAGCGGGCCCGACGGCGGGCCCGTCGAGCCCGAGATCGAGCGCCTGGAGGACACGCCGTTCCCCACCACGCTCGTGCGCCTGAGCGGCACCTATGCCCGTCAGATCGGGATGGGCGGCGATCAGCCGGGCGTGCCGGGTCAGCGGCTCCTGTCGGCCGTGGTGGAGACCCCGCGCGGGAATCTCTACGTGCAGATGCACGGGCCCGAGCGGGTGGTGGCGGGGGAACAGCAGGCGTTCGTGGACTTCGTGACCGGCATCGGGAGCTGAGCGCAGGGCGGAGCTGGGCGCAGCGCGCCCTTGCCGGTCGCGCTCCCACCCGGCCACTTGTCGCGCTCCGCCCGTCTCTGCGTCCCTGACCGCTCCGGAGCCCATGAGCCGCACGCCTCTGTCCAGCCCCACCGCCACCGCCGTCGGTCCCTACTCGCACGCCATCGACACCGGGGACCACGTCTTCTGCTCCGGCCAGACGCCGATCGATCCCGCCACGGGTGTGTTGCGCGCGGGGTCCGTAGGCGATCAGACCGACCAGTGCTTCGACAACCTGTTCGCGGTGCTCGCGGATGGCGGGCTCGGCCCGGCGGACGTGGTGAAGGTGAACGTGTACCTCACCGACATGAACGACTTCGCCGCCATGAACGAGGCCTACCAGCGTCGCTTCGAGGCGCCCTATCCCGCCCGCACGACCATCGGGGTGGCCGCGCTTCCGCTCGGCGCCCGGGTCGAGATCGAGCTGGTGGCGCGCCGCTCGTGAATCCACGCCCGGGGGCGGCGCGGTGACCGCGCTGTCGGCGGCGATCCTCCTCTTCCTGGTCATGGACCCGGTGGGGAACATCCCGCTCTTCGTCTCCGCGCTGCGCGCGGTCCGGCCCGAACGGCAGACCCGGGTGGTCGTGCGCGAGCTGCTCATCGCGTACGCCGCCCTGCTGCTGTTCCTCTTCGCGGGCGGGCGGTTCCTGGACGTTCTGCACATCTCCGAGCCGGCGCTGACCATCGCGGGCGGTCTGGTGCTCTTCCTGATCGCGCTCCGCATGGTCTTCCCGTCCCACGCGGGCTCGGGAGAGGAGACCCTGGACGGGGAGCCCTTCATCGTGCCGCTGGCCATCCCCTACGTGGCGGGGCCGTCCGCGCTGGCGACCGTGCTCCTGCTGATGTCGCGAGAGCCCGCCCGCTGGCCGGCCTGGCTGGCGGCCCTGACCGGGGCCTGGCTGGCCGGGGCGGCCCTCCTGCTGCTGGGGAGCCGGCTCTCGCGCTTCCTGGGCCGGCGCGGGCTGGTGGCGCTGGAGCGCCTGATGGGCATGATCCTCGTGGCCCTGGCCGTGCAGATGTTCCTGGATGGACTGCGGATCGCCCTCGCCGAGCCGGCGCTGACCGTCGGCTGACGCGGGCGCACTTCCGGGTCCCGGGCGGGTAGCAGCCGGGGCGCGCGAGCCGCGCCGGGGTTGGTCACACCGGGTTCGATCGAGGAGGCTCCACCGATGCCCATCTACGAATACCGCTGCACGGACTGTGGACACGACTTCGAGGCGCTCGTGCGCGGCGAACAATCCGTCGCCTGTCCGGAGTGCGACAGCGCGTCGATCGAGCGTCAGCTCTCCCTCCCCCGGGTCAAGTCGGAGACCACCCACGACCTGGCCATGCGTGCCGCCAAGAAGCGGGACTCCGTGCAGGCGCGGGACCGGATGTACGAGCGCCTCCGCTACGAGGAGAGCCACGACCGGCACGGCTGAGGCCGGCGGCCGGAGATCGGCATGGAGGTCGACGTCCGCACCTTGCGCGACCTGGACCTGATCGGGTCGTCGGACGGGGGCGCAAACGTCTGCGATTTGCTGGACACCACGCGTACACGCCGGGGCGCACAGGCGCTCCGGCGTCGGCTGACCCGGCCGCTGTCCGACCCGGCCGCCATCGCGGACGTGCAGGACGCCGTGCGGTTCTTCGCGCACCCCGGCCGGGATCCCCTCCTGGACGCGCGCCTCGTCGAACGCGTGACGCGCTACCTCGATTCGTCCTTCGACGTCCTGAGCAGCCGCAGCCGGCTGGGCGTGGCGCTCGAGTCCCGCTGGGCCGGCCTGCGCTACCGCGACTTCGTCAAGCACGCCCGGGAAGGCACAGGGAGCGCCCGCGCCCTGGTGGAGCGCACGGCCATCGGTGTCCGGCGGCTGCGCGAGGCGTCGCCGCCCAGGCCGGTCGCCGAGCTGCTGGACGGCATCGAGGAGCTCTGCGACCGGCTGGAGCAGGGTTCGGGTGCGGGCAGCCCGCTCGCGGACGACCGCTTCTTCCGCGCGCAGGGACGGGACGCGCTCTCCGCGCTCCTCGACGTGCTGGGCGAGCTGGATGCCCTGGCCTCCATGGGCGACGCGACCCGGCGGCTGGGCCTGCACCTGCCCCGCGTCCACGACGCCCCGGCGTTCCGGCTGGAAGGACGGAAGCTCTGGCACCCCTTCCTGCCGGATGCCGTCACCAATCCCGTACGCGTCGAAGGCGGAGAGACCCTGGTGTTCCTCACCGGCCCCAACATGGCCGGGAAGACCACCTACCTGAAGGCGGTCGGTGTGGCCGTGCACCTGGCGCACTGCGGCATGGCGGTCCCGGCGGAGGCGCTCGACGTCACGTGCGTGGACGCGCTCTACACGAGTCTGCGTCCCGAGGACGACCTGCGCGCCGGCCTGTCCTTCTTCATGGCGGAGGTGCGGCGCGTGCGCGAGGTGGCCGCGCACCTGGCCACGGGTGGTCGCGCCTTCGTGCTCTTCGACGAGATCTTCCGTGGGACCAACGTGCATGATGCGCTCGAGGCGTCGAAGACGGTGATCCATGGCTTTGCCCGCGCGAGTGGCAGCGGGTTCATCGTGTCCTCCCACCTGGTGGAGCTGGCAGACCAGCTGGGACCGGACGCCGGCGTGCGCTTCGCGCACTTCGAAGGCGACATCGTGGACGGTCAGGCCCGCTACGGCTTCGAGCTGCGCGAGGGGGTCTCGCGACAGCGCCTGGGTCTGCACCTGCTGGAGCAGGAAGGCGTGCCTGCTCTGCTCGACGCCATCGGGACCTGAGGGTGGCCCCCGTGCGTGGGACGGAGCGGTATGCGGCCACCCGGGGGGATCGCCACGCGACGGGTGGGTCGGCTCGCGAGCCGACCGCAGCGCGGCCTCCGCACACGGCCGACCCTCCGTTCGCCACCGCCGAGCTTCGGGATCTGTACCGCAAGCGTGCTCGGGCCTACGACCTCGTGACGCGCATCTACCGCCGCTTCGGCTTCCGCGACACGCACTGGCGGGAGCGCGCGGCGGGCTGGTTGGCCCTGGAGCCCGGGAACACCGCGCTCGATCTGGCCTGCGGCACCGGCCTCAACTTCCCGGCCCTGCAGGCGCGGGTGGGTCCGTCGGGCCGGATCGTGGGTGTGGACCTGACGGACGCGATGCTCGCGCGCGCCGGGCACCGCGTGGCGCGTGCAGGGTGGCAGAACGTCACGCTGCTGGAGGAGGACCTCGCCCACTGGAGCCCACCGCCGGCGCACGGGATCGTGAGCACGCTGGCGCTGTCCCTCGTGGCGTCCTACGAGCGCGTCGTCGAGCGCGCGGCCGCAGCGCTCCTCCCCGGCGGCCGACTCGCGGTGCTGGACCTCAAGCTCCCGGCCCGCTGGCCCCCGTGGCTGGTCCGGATGGGGGCGCGACTCAATCGCGGCTACGGCGTCACGCTGGGGTTGCACGCGCGTGAGCCGTGGATGGTGATCCGGCGCACGCTACGCGAAGTGCACTACGAGGAACTCTTCGGCGGATCCCTCTACCTGCTGGTGGCGGAGAAGGACCCGGCCTGATCCGCGTCGGAGTGCATCGCACACGCCCGGCCGCCGTGCCCGGACCGGACGTCAGGCGCGCGGATCCTCCACCGCGAAGGCCCACGCCACCAGCGCCCCGTGATGCGACAGCGACAGATCCACGGGCGCGGGCAGACCGTCCAGGAGCACGCGCGGAGGCACACGCCCGGTGGCCTCGGTGCCGCTCACGATCTCGAGCCGGCGCTCGTCCACGTCGAGCGCCTCCGCGATGGACGCCCGCGCGAACAGCCGGACGTAGGCGGACGGCGGGCTGTGGATGGACCGACGCTCGTGGAACGAGAAGCGCTCGTTCAGCAACAGCGCGAACGGTTGGATGCCGGCGTCGACGCGGCCCCGGCTCCGACCCACGGACGCCTCGCCGGTGCGGATCTCGATCTCGGGGGCTTCGCGCTGCGGATCCTCACCCGACCAGCTCAGGGCGTGGATGCGGTCGCGGGTGACCGAGGCCCGGAAGGGCAGCCGCACGCCGGCGAAGGTGACGGTGCCGGAGGCCTCGAAGCTCCACTCGGTATGCCGGCTGGGACCCCGCTGTACGTCCACCACGAAGCGGGCGTGCGCGAAGACGGGTGGATGCCCCTCGATCTTGGTGACGACCTTGAAGGCCGCCTCCTTGGCGGCCCAGTGCAGCCAGAGCGACTCGTCCGGGTCTTCCGATGCGAGCACATTGGACAACTCCTCCGGCGCGAGCACGCGCTTCGCGAAGCGCAGGTCCCGGGACTTGCCCACGCAGCGGGCGTCCCGGACCAGCACCACGTCATTGCCCACGAGCAGCCGACCGGTGCTCGCGGGGGCGAGGCTCACGGGCACGCTCAGGCGCCCCGGTACACGATCCTCCAGATCCGTCCCTTCTTGCTGTCCGAGATGTAGAGCGAGCCGTCCGGTCCGAACGCGAGTCCGGTCGGGCGCGCGCGTGAGCCCCCGGGCGTCACTTCGTCGCCGGCGAAGCCGTCCGCGAAGATCTGCCAGTCACCGCTGACCTCACCGTCACGCATGGGCACGAATGCGACCAGGTATCCCTGCTGCGGGCGGGGTGCACGATTCCAGGACCCGTGGAATGCGATGAACGCGCCTCCGCGATAGGCCGCGGGGAACTGGTTGCCCGTGTTGAAGGCGAGCGCGTTGGGAGCCCAGTGACCGGGAAAGCCGACCAGCGGATCGGCGGCGTCGGCGCAGCGGCCGACCTCACTGCCGTCTCCACCGTATTCGGGCGCCAGCACCTTCCGCTCCAGCTCCTGGTCGTAGTAGCAGTACGGCCAACCGAAGTCGCTGCCGTTGTCGATGCGCACGAACTCCTCGGCGGGCTTCTCGGCGCTTTCGATCTCGGTGTAGAGCTCCGGCCAGAGGGTGGACAGCTGATCACGGCCGTGCACCGCTCCGTACAGCGCTCCCGATTCCGGGTGCAGGCGCAATGCGACCACGTTGCGCAGCCCGGTGGCGAAGCGCGTGCCGTCCTCCTGGGTCTGTCCGACGCGGTCGGCGCGGAAGCGCCAGATGCCGGCGCGCGTCTCGAGCTGGGGACACGGATCGAGCCCGGGAGAGCCGGCGGTGCGGGTCTCCTGCTGACAGGCGTTCGACGGCGAGCCGATGTTCACGTACAGGCTGCCGTCGTCCCCGACGGCGATGCTCTTGGCGGTGTGATTGCGATCGGCGGGCAGGCCCGAGACCAACGTGTCCGGACCGCTGGTGGGGGTGAGGGCGCCCTGGGGCAACCGGTAACGCAACACGGCGTCGTCCGGAGCCAGGTAGAGGAAGCCGTCGTGCAGCACCACGCCGTTGCCGCCGGCGTGCCCCCAGCGCTCGCGGACGTCGACGCGCCCGTCCCCATCCGTGTCGCGCAGCGCGACGATCCCACCCGTCTCCACGCTGCGGTCGGGTCTGCGCACGTCGCGCAGGGCCACGTACACGTCGCCGGCGGCCGACACCTGCAGGTGACGGGCGCCGCCGGTCGAGTCCGCGACGACCACGGCGCAGAAGCCGGGTGGGAGCGTCAGCCCATCGTTGTCCGGCGCACAGGCGAGCCCATCGGCGGCCGGCACGGACGGCTCGTCCGGGCCCGCGTCGGGTGCAGGGGCGCAGGCAAAGGCGCACGCCAGGGTGGCGAGAGCGACGGTTCGACGAGGCACGGCGTCTCCTTGGGCGCAGACGGAGCCGGATCCCGGGGAGGAAGCGGACCCGGAGAATCGGGCGGCGCGCGTCGAGGCGTCAAGGACCGCGGCGGCCTCGCCGCGTCGACGGAACGCAGGGGGTCCGGGTGCCGGAAGGCGAACGGCCCCGACGGACGCGCCGTCGGGGCCGGGTTCCCGCTTTGTCGGACCGAACGCAGCCCAGCGGTACGCGGGCGGTCAGTGCGTCACGACCCGCGGCAGCGTCCGGGCGTGCTCGACCCACCGGCCGACCAGCTTGTCGGACGGGAGCAACC
The DNA here is from genome assembly GCA_041390125.1 of Gemmatimonadota bacterium. Taxonomy (NCBI): domain Bacteria; kingdom Pseudomonadati; phylum Gemmatimonadota; species Gemmatimonadota bacterium. The sequence continues at coordinate 19,601 of JAWKQN010000011.1, forward strand.
GAACCAGCTTGCGCTCCGCGTTGGCCTTGGCCATCGCTTCGTGCAGGTTCTTCGGATTCCGCTGCGCGAGCTCGGGCACGGAATCGACACCCGCTGCCTCGAGCAGCTCGGCGTACTCTTCGCCCACACCCCGCACGCGCATCAGGTCCGCGTTGTTGACCCAGCGGAGCACCCGTTCCTCGGAAAGGCCGGCGGCGGCGGCCAGGGCCTGCCGCCCCTCCTTGGTCGCGCCGCGCTTGAGCAGCGCCTCCACGGAGGAGACTCCGGCTTCGCCGAGCTTGCGAGCGATGTCCGGGCCGATGCCTTCGATGGTCGTGATCTTCGCCACTGCACTCCCTCCTTGCCTGCTGGACGGCTCAGTTCACCACCGTTGACTATCAGGACCCGAGGCCTGCGTCAACGGCCTTTCCGCAGCGAGGCGCGCGTGCACCGGTGAGGCTCGGGCGCATCATGCGACCCGGTGGGGCGGAATCCCGCACGTTGCGCAGGCGTATGGACTTGTGCAGCCCGGCCGCCTCACCCATAGGTTACGCCCGTGGCCAGAGCCAAACCGAATCCGTTCGCTCCTGAAGCGATCCTGGAGCTGTTGGACGCACACGGGCCCCCGACCCTCGCGGAGCCCGTGCGTGCGGGTCGGCCGCGCCTGCTGATCGGGTGCTCCCGCCTCGGCGAGGAGGCCGCCGCGCGCCGCTGGGCCGGCAGCCGCGGGGACGGACGGGGGCGCGTCGTCCCCGCCGCCACGGCCACGGTGCTCGTGGACCTCGCCGCCCATCTGGGGAGCCCGGAGCCGGACCTGCGCGGCGCGCCGGTGGACGTCCAGACCGATCACCTGCGTCGGGCGCTCCGCGACGCGGGCCGGAACGGGTGCGAGCGGGTGGCGTTCCTCGGGCTCCGGCACGGCGGCGTGCTGGAGCCGCTGGTGGGACTCCTGGATCGCAGCGTGCTTCTGGTGCTGGCGACGTGCGTCGAGCCGGTCGATGGCGTGGCCCCTCGGCACTGGGAGCGGGTGCGGGTCCTGCCGCCGCCCGACGAACTACTCACCGAGTGGTTGGAGGCGCGCTTCGCGGAGCAGGAAACCCCGCTCAAATCCGGGGTCTGCGCGCGGATCTGCGCGCACGCGGGGCCTCGCAGCGAGGATGTGCTGACGCTCGCCGGTGAGGTGTACCGGATCGGGGCAGGGAAGAAGCGGATCAAGTCCGCGCACGTGGACCGTGCGCTCGATCGGCTGGTGGGGCGCACCGCCCACCTGGTCCTGCGCGTCTGGGAAACGCTGTCCCCCCTCCAGCAGAACCTGCTGCGCGCGCTCGCTGCGGGCGAACAGCAGCTCTTCGCGGCACGGAGCCGCGCGCGCTTCGGGCTGCGCTCCACGGCCTCGGTGGCCCGCACGCTGGAGCTGCTCACGGAGAAGGGCCTGGTCGAGCGCTCGCCGCGGGACGGCAGCTACGCCTTCGAGAGCCCGTGGGTGAGGCGGTGGGTGCAGCGCGAAGCGCTGCCCGACGTTGGCATCGGGATTGCCATCGACTAGTCTTCCGCTGGTCATCACGCAGGCCCCCCGGCCGTCCCCCCACGGGCGACGGGGCCCCGTACGGGTGTCGTTCGTCGGGGTACGCATGCAGGTCATTCCAGAGGAAGTGCTTCGCCAACGGATCGGCGAAGATCAGGCGTTTGCGGCGGTCAAGCGGGCGTTCCGGGCCCTCGCGAACGGCAAGGTGCGTCAGCCCGCTCCGATGGCCCTGGATTTTCCGGAGCGTCGGGGTGAAGTGCACGTGAAAGCCGCCTTCATCGAGGGCTCGCCCGTGTTTGCGATCAAGGTCGCGTCGGGCTTCCTGGCCAACACGGACGAAGGGATCGACTCCGGCTCGGGACTCCTGGTCGTGCACGACGCGCGCACCGGCGCACCGCTCGCCATCCTCGCCGACAACGGCTACCTCACCGACCTGCGCACGGGAGCCGCCGGAGCGCTTGCGCTGGATCTGCTGGCACCGCCGCGCGTGCGTCGGCTGGGGCTGCTCGGCACCGGGCGTCAGGGACGGCATCAGCTGCGAGCGATGGCGCGGGTGCGCACGCTCGAGCAGGTCAACGTGTGGAGCCCCACCGCGGAACGACTGTCGGCGTTCTGCGAGGAGATGAGCGCCGAGCTCTCGCTCCCCGTCACGGGCGCGCCGAGCGCGGAAGCAGCGCTGCGCAACGCGGACGTGGTGGTCACGACGACACCGACGCGGGCCCCCATCGTGAAGCTCGAGTGGCTGGTGCCGCACGTCACGCTGATCGCCGTGGGCGCGGACGGTTCGCACAAGCACGAGATCGAGACCAGCGTCCTCAAACGAGCGGACAAGGTCATCGCGGACGACTGGAGCCAGTGCATCCGCATGGGTGAGATCCATCACGCCATCGTCGCCCATGCGCTCGAGTTGAACCGCATCCACTCCGAGCTGGGCAAGGTGCTGACAGGTGAGCGCAGTGGTCGTGAGGGCGACGAGATGATCGTCTGCGACCTCACCGGGGTCGGTGCCCAGGACGCGGCCATTGCCGAGCACGCCTGGCGCACGCTCTGCGAGCCGGCCCAGATGGTCTGACCTCCCTTCTCCCGGGTGCCCCCTCCTTCGGCCGGTCCCCGCCCCGTCGGAGGTCCGGTCGGGGAACCTTCCTGCTTCTCCGCTCGTTCAACACACACAGGTCGCAGCGGAGACGCGGGCAGGGGCCCGCCCGACCCGGGACCGCCCCGGTGTCGGCGCGTGACCGAAACGACGACGGAGGGAGGAGGACCATGAGAACCCGATCGCACGCGCTCGGTCGCAAGAGCCGCACGGACCGCCTGGTCGCGGCCGCCCTGGCCGCCACCGCCATGCTGCTCGCGCCCACGGTCACGCAGGGGCAGGAGACGCAGCCCGAGCAGGCGGCGCAGTTCGCGGAGCGGGAGCCCGTTCGCGTCACCGTGCGCAACTTCAACTGGTCGGACATCGCGGTCTACGCGGTCACGCGCGGGACGCGCTTCCGGCTCGGCACGGTGGTGACCGGCACCGCGCAGGAGTTCGTCCTCCCGTCCCATCTCAACGCGGAGATCTTCCCGATCCAGTTCTATGCCGACCCGATCGGGGGCGCGCGCGGCGTGATCACCGAGCTCCTCACCCTGAACGCCGGGGATGAGATCGAGTGGCACGTCCAGAACCACCTGGCCCTGTCGGGCACCGTGGTCGGTGGCTGACCGGCCCGAGCGGCCGGAGCCCTGAGGGGGCGTCCCGCAGCGCGGGGCGCCCCCTGATTCGTTGGAGCAGGCGAACCGGGGGAGCGCGGGACCGCCGGTCGTCCGCCCCCGCGGCGTCAGCCTTCCGGGAGCTGGCTGGTCCGCACCAGCTCCGTGAGCTCGGCGCGGGAGCCGACCTCCACCTTGCGGTAGATGTTGCTGAGGTGCGTCGAGACGGTGCGGGGAGCGATGTCGAGCGCCTTCCCGATGGCCTTGTTGGACTTGCCGTCCGCGACCAGCCGGGCGATCTCGATCTCCCGGCTGGTGAGCGCCGACGCACCGGCGCCCACGACCACGCCGCGGGCCGGAGGGCGCGCGTCGATCTCGCGGAACATCTCCCGGGTCCGGGTCAGCTCCAGCTCGGCCCCCAACCGCGCGAAGGTCTCGTGGACGCCACGGAGCTCCTGGAGCGCTCCCTCGCGATCGCCGAAGTCGGCCAGGCGGCCCGCCAGCTGACGGCGCACCCGCGCCGCGTCCCACACGAACGGGATGGCCTCGAGCTGGGCGGCGGCGTCACGCAGCCCGCGGGCGCCGTTCTCGGCGTCTCCGCCCAACCAGGTGACCAGCGCCGTGCAGGCATCCGACCACGCGAGCCCCAGCCGGTGGGAGAGCCGCTCCGAGTCGCGCTTCAACCGGGTGGCGATGCGGAGGGCACCGTCCAGGTCGCGCTTGAGCAGGCACGCCTCCGCCATGATGGGCAGCAGGCGGTGCACCGCCCACACGAAGTAGCCGCTGCGGTCGGTCAGGCGCAGGGCGGCCTCTCCGAACGCGATCGCGGTGTCGTAGTCCCCTTCGGCCAGCGCGCAGGCGGCGCGACCGGTGTGCGCGGGCACCACGGTGTTCACGTCACATTCCTCGAGGTCGCCTCCGGCGCCCGACACCTCCCATGCCTCGTCCACCAGGGTGCGGGCGCGCTCGAGGTCGCCTCGTCCCAGATGGATCAGCGCGGTCCACACGAGCAGCCGGGGCAGCAACGTGCGCTGGTCGAGGCTGCGGGCCAGCACCACGGACTGCTCCCCCAGCGCCATGCCCCGCTCCCAGTCCCCCGTGGCCGAGGCATGCTCGATGGAGAGCTCGGCAGCCCACAGCCGGAGGTGGGGCGAGCGCAGACGCGTGGCGACGCCCATCGCTTCGTCGATCCGGGGGGCCATGGCCTGGGCATTTCCCGTCAGGCCCTCCAGCACCGCCATCAGCCAGTGGCTCCAGAAGAGCACGGACCCGCGGCCGGCTTCGCGCGCGAGGGCGACCGCCTGCTCGCCATGCTCACGCACGCGCTCCGTCGCGCCCCGCCACAGGTGGTTGAGGGCCAACGCGCGGTGCACCTTGGCCAGCAAGGCCGCGTCGCCGAGCTCGGCGGCGGTGTCCAACGCGGCGGACAGCTCGCGCTCCGCGTCGTCCGCGCGTCCCACCTGCTCGAGGCAGATGCCGCGCACCAGGCGGATGGACGCACGCTCGCGTAACGCCCCCGCCTCCCCCAACAGGTCCAACGCGCCATCCAGCTCGTCGAGCGCCTCCGCGTAGCGGGCGGCCCAGAAGTGCAGGTGACCGAGCCGCCGCGCGACGCGCAGCAGCCGACGGGCATCCCCGCTGGCACGGGCCTGGGCGCGCGCGGACTCCAGCAGCGCCAGGGCGCGCTCGCCGTCGCCCAGGGCCTGACAAGCGTGGGCGAGGTCCTCTTCCAGTGGCCCCAGCTCCTGGATCAGGCCGACCCGTTCGGCCTCGTCGAGACGGGCGAGACGCTCCAGCGCATCGCCCAGATGGTCGGCGGCAGGCGACCAGGCGAAGCGGCCGAGCGCACGACGACCCGCGACGGCACGGTAGCGGATCGCGCGGTCCGCCAGTCGCGGGCTCTCCGCACGGCTGAAGTGGAAGGCCAGCTCTTCCGCGTGCTCCAGCGCCGCCTTGCCATGGTGCCGCTCCAACGCTTCCGCGATGCGCGCGTGGTAGACGCGCGAGCGCGCCCGACCCAGCTCCGCATAGAGCGTCTCGCGCACGAGGGGATGCTGGAAGGTGTAGAAGAGGCTGGCGCCCTCGCTCTCCTCGGAGAGCACGCCGCGGCGGCGCAACTCGTCCAGGCCGGCCAGCAGATCGTGCTCGTCCACCGTGGATGCCACGAGCAGCACTTCGTACCGGGTGCGCGTCCCCAGCACGGCCGCGAGCCGCGCGGTCTCGGCAGCCGATTCCGACAGGCGTCCGATGCGGACCAGCACCGCGTCGCGCACGGACTGCGGGAGGTCGAGCGCATCGGTCTCCCAGCCCAGCCAGGTGCCTTCCCGGTCGTGGAGCCGGCCGGATTCCACGAGCGACTTGAGCGTCTCGGTCAGATAGAATGGATTGCCGCGGGTCCAGCCGTGCACGAGCGCCGCGAACTCACGGGTCACCGAAGGGTCGACGCGGAAGGACTCGGTGATCAGCTCCGCCGTATCGCTGGGCGCGAGCGGCTCCAGCCGCAGCACGTCCAGGTGATCGAGACGCAGCAGCGACTGCTCGGTCACCGAGAGGGCATCGCCGCGCTCACGGTGCGTCTCGTTGTACGTGCCCAGGATCTGCACGGGAAACGCGCGCGTCTCGCGCACGATGAAGTGCAGGAGCTCCAGCGACGGCTCGTCGGCCCACTGGAGATCCTCGAGGACCACCAGGAGCGGCGCCCGACCCGCGAGTCCCTTGAGCAGCTCGGTGAAGTTCCAGAAGAGTCGGGTCTTCAGCTCGCTGGGGGAACCTCCCGTCCGCTCCGCTCCGTCGCCGCGCGCCCGCAGCGCCGGGAAGATCTGCCCCAGATCGCCTTCCCCGCCGCGCGTGAGCACCGAGACGGCGCCCGGCTCGAGCTGCGCGATGACCGGCTGGAGGGCGTCCGTGAAGATGCCGTAGGGCACGCCGGCCCCTACCGGGTAGGCGCGCCCCACCGCCACGGTCCACTCCCGCCGGCGGGCGTCGTCGGCCACGGCGCGCACGAGGCGGGACTTCCCGACGCCGCTCTCGCCGCGGATGAAGGCCGCGCGCGGCTCCGCCTGCGCGGCGCGTTCGAGGCGCCGCCGCAGGCCCGCCAGCTCTTCCTTGCGACCGACGAGCGCGAGCTCGTCCGGGAGGGTGGAGTGCATCCGCTCGGGTGTGGGGAGAGGACGGACGATCCCGGGCCGGGACCGCTCCCGACGACAGGACCGCCTGCTACGACTAGTGCGCCCGGAGAGGCCTCCCGGTCAACAGTCGTGGCGGACCCAGTGCTCGGGTTCGCGCCCGGGTTCGATCAGCAGCCGCTCGGTGGCTTGCCGGGCCTCGCCGGGCCCGCCGTCCCCCAGGAACTCCGAGTGCTCCCGGACCAGGGAGGCGCGCGGGCCTCCGTCGTCGATGAAGCCGAGCGACCGCTCGGAAACGCGGGCCGCGTAGGGTACGCCGGCCGGGTTCTTGTGGGTGCCGTCCACCGGCGTCACGCGCAGGAGGCCCTGCGCCGTGAAGCTGGTGGAGAACCGCCCCGAGCCCTGGATGACCCGGTGACTGAGTCGCAGCGTGCCGTTGAGGTAGACCCACTCGTCGTCCGTGGAGCGGCAGAACGGCTTGAGCAGCGTGCAGTCCACCGGCAGCTCCAGCTCGCGCGTCCAGATCCCGGGCGAGGGGTGGGGCACATGGGCCAGCTCGAAGACCAGGGCCCGTCCGCTGGAGCGGATGGGGTGACGGTCTCCCGCGCCCGGTAGCGCCAGCCATTCGCGCAGATCGGCGGGGGCGGCCGCGAGGACGGGCCCCGGGATGTCGCGGTAGGGCGAGGGCGTGATGCGCTCCGAGACGGAGACCGGACCCGCCAGACAGCCCGACCGGACGAGCTCCGAGCGGACGACCTCGGCGGCCGCGTCCCAGGCCAGGACGGCGTGCTCGGCCGTTCCGGGCACCAGGAAGTCCAGGTGGGCGTTCCCGACCGTGAAGTCTCCCAGGTCGAACAGGCGCACGTGGACCCGCACCCCGTCGTAGCTTCCCAGCTCGAGCTGGACCACGCCCCCCGTCCACCCCGCCGCCTCGGAGAAGCCGATCTGGACGGCACCCATGGCGTCCCGCCAGCAGGCGTCCGCGGGGATCCCCGGCATCAGCGCTCCCGGAGCCCGAGCGCCGTCCAGGCCCATGAGCGCCGCCCGCACCCCGCGGGCGTCCGTGCCATGGAAGACCAGGTTGACGGGGTCGGACGGCTGCGTCCGGTCGGGCACCTTGGAGACGAACGGCCAGATGCGGCGCGGGCGGTCCGCCGAGACCGTCACCAGCCGCTCCAGGCCGCGCCCGGCGGGCACGATCAGCATGGTCTGGGCGGACGGCAGCTCGGTGCGGGCCACGCGGCGGGTCTCCAGGAGATGCGAGCGGTCTGGCGTCATGATGGCTCGGGTCGGCTCGGGAGTCGGTCCTATCACGATACGACCCCGGGGGCCGCCCCGGTCCGCGTACGACGACGTACGTAGAGGCCCCCGATGACGTAGGACCGGGCCGCAGGCTCGCTCCGGAGGGTCCGCGCGAGCCCCGGGAGGCCACCCGCTCGTTCAGCCCGACCGTCGCGCCACCGCCCGAGGCGGCGTCCCGAGCCGGTCAGCCCAGGTTCCAGCCCAGCAGGTTCCAGACGTTGAGCTGCCAGACGTGGAGCACGAGCGCCAGGGCCAGGAGCGTGAAGGCGATCCGGGCCGCGCGCGTGCCCCGGCCGCCGCCCCAGGCGATGACCGCGAACACCACGGTGAAGCCGGCGAAGACCACGCCGCCCACGGGCAGCCAGAGCAGGCGGCGGATCCCGCCCACCTCACCGAGGGGAATGGCGTTGCCGGACGCCAGCACGGCCAAGCCCACCGCGAACACCAGGAACAGCGCCGAGGCCATCCACCCGAAGAAGCGGCCGATCCCGGGGACCGGATCCGCGGGCTCGTACCCGTGGCGGTAGCGATAGAACGCCGTCACGGGCAACGCGACGACCGTGAGCGCCATCATCACCAGCGCGAAGACCAGGATCGGCAGCTGGACACCCGGACTCTCGCTCCACGGCACGCGCTCGAAGGACACATAGGGCACGTCCCCCACGAACATGTGGGTGATCCGTCCGTCCTGGTTCTCGCGGAACGCGAGCGTGCGGTCGCTCCAGGCGGCGCGGAACGTGAGCGGCGCGGTCTCGATCCAGACCTTGTCGTCGCCCAGGTCGATCGCGAGCGCGGTGTCCCCGGAGCGCTCGACCTTCATGGTCCCCAGGGCGGCCATGACCTTGGTGAGATCGTCATGCGCGAAGCGATTCGCACGGAAGCGACCGGTGAAGCGGCCGACGCGCTCGCCGAAGTCGGCGGGTGGAGTCAGCCGCCCGGCGTCCTCGACGTCGAAGTACCAGCGCACGAAGTCGGATACGAGCGCCTGCGGCCCGGAGCCGGCCGTGTTGTACGAGACGAAGATGCCGAGGTCGTGCTCGGGCAGCAGGGAGAGCTGCGAATGGAACCAGAACGTGTCCCCGCCGTGGCCGAGCATGTGCAGACCGTGCGTGCTCAGGTCCGCAAATCCGTGCAGGAACGGGTTGACGCCGGGCGCATTGCGGAAGAGCTCGCTCTGCATCTCGCGCGCGGTCTCCTCCTCCAGGATGCGGGCGCCGTCGTACGCGCCCAACTGCAGGTGCGCGATCATGAAGCGCGCCATGTCGGTCGCGGTGGCGCTGGCCGCGCCCACCGCGCCGAGCGGTACGAGCTCGAAGTCCTCGGCCTCGCCGCCCCCGGACGCGTACCCTTCCGACATGTCGTCCGCCAGGGCCGCCGGCAGCGGTTGCCGGAACGTGGTGTGCGACATCCGCAGCGGTTGCAGGATGTTGCGTTCGATGTACTGCATCCATGGCATGCCGGAGACATCCTCGACCACCTGCATGGCCAGGGCGGTCCCGTGATTCGAGTAGGACGTGACGTCGCCCGGAGGGCGCACACGCTGCGGCATCTGCTCCGTGAGGATGTCGGCGCTCGGGCGTAGCGCGGCGGTGTCGCTCGCGAACAAGCCGACGACGTGGTCCTCGAAGCCCGCCGAGTGCGTCATCAGATCCGCGAGCGTGATCGGGCGATCGAACGCGGCGGGTACCTCCACGGTGTCCAGGTACGTGTTGACGTCCGCGTCCAGCTCCACGCGGCCCTGCTCCACGAGCTGCATCACCGACGTCCAGACGAACAGCTTGGAGATGGAGCCGATCCGGAAGAGCGTGCGGTCCGCGACCACCGGCGTGTGCGCTTCCGCGTCCGCCCATCCGTAGCCCTTCGCGAACAGCAGCGCGCCATCGCGCACCACCGCCACGGTGGCGCCCGTGATGTCGTCGGCGTCCATGCGCGCCTCCAACCAGGCATCGAGCCAGGTGGCGATGCGGACGGAGTCGGGACGGCTGTCGGCTGCCGGAACGGTGTCGAAGGCGGCTTGGAGCAGGGCGGCGGTGTCGGGCGGCGACGTCACAGCCTGCGCCGTCAGGGCGGGTGCGAAGCGCGTGGCCGCGATCAGGAACAGGACCGAAGCGGAAGCGAGCCGACGGATGGGCATCACGGGCGGCGTCCTTGCGTGCGTGGGGAAGCGGACAATGTCGCGGGTCGGGACGGTGCGGACCACCAGGCGCGTCGCGCATCCGTTGCATCCGCGCCGGGAGCGCGTCCGGTGCGCCCGGGGTAGAAACGGCATCGGCAGAAGACGCCGCGTTCCCTCATGCCCTCTGGCGGCCTGCGATGGACGTCACCGCGCACCCCCTCGCCCTGCCCTTCCGACGAAAGCCGCCGCCGCGAAGGTTCACGGCGCTGCTTCTCGGCGCGGCGCTCCTGACGCTCGCCGGAACGGCGTCGCCGCTCTGCGCGCAGCGGCTGGAACGATCGGATCCGGCCTCGGTGGCGGCCGTCTTCCTGGGCTCGCTTCAGCGCCTGCGCTGGGAGACGCTGGCCACCACCGTGGATGGGGAGACGGTGGCGGTCTTCCGCGAGCACATCCGCTCCATGGCCGAGCACGACCCGACCGGCCGGACCGCCCGGCGGGCGCTGGGAGGGGCGGAGGCGGCCGAGGCGGCGGGCTGGACCGACGAGCGCTTCTTCGCCCGCCTGGTGGAGTCGCTGCATGCAGACGTGCCCATGCTGCTCGGGGTCCTGGCCACCAACACCTACGCGCCCCTGGGCGAGGTGCGGGAGGGGGAGGACCTGGTGCACGTGCTGGTCCGGACCACCCCGTACACGAACGGCTCCACGGCGTCGTCCGTGGAGGTGGTCACGCTGCGCCGGGCAGCGGACGGCTGGCGGGTGATCGAGGCGCCCGCCCTGGATGCGTTCCTGGTGGCGCTCGGGACCTTCGCCATGGGCTGAGCGGCCCCGGGGGCTGGGTGCGGGCCCGCCCGGTCAGCCGATCGACGCGCGCCCGGTCAGCGGATGGACGCCCGCCCGGTCAGCCGATCGACGCCCGCCCGGTGACCCGAACGACCGGCGCGGACGGTGCGGTGCTGGCCGCCTGGCGCGGCGCGGCGCGGCGCGGGCGGGCCGCCGGTCGGCCTCCCTTCTTGACCACCCCCCAGGGGTCCCGTATCATACGAACGTATGAATGATTCAATGTCCGATCCCCGGATCGCCGATCCGCAGGGCACCGCGGCGCAGGGCACCGCGGCGCAGGGCACCGAGGCGCAGGCCGCCGATCCCCAGGACGCCGAGGCGCAGCCCACCGCCGACACCCGGGCCGCGCTGATCGCACACGCGCGGCGGGCGTTCGCCTCCGAGGGCTACACGGGCGCCTCCATCCGCCGCATCACGTCCGAGGCGGGCGCCAACCTGGGGGCCGTCACCTACTACTTCGGGTCCAAGCGGCAGCTCTACGCGGAGGTGCTGGTGGCGGTGCTGGGCCCGCTGCGCGAACGGGTCCTGGCCGCGGCCGCCGCTTCCGGCAGCGGACTCGAGCGGGTCACCGGGGTGGTGCGGGCCTTCTTCGCGCATCTGGCCGCCAACCCCGATCAGCCCGGCCTCATGCTCCAGGAGATCGCGTCGGGCCGCGTCCCACCCGATCCCGCCCGGGACATCATCCGCTCCGTCTTCGGCACCGTGGCCGGGTTGGTCCGCCAGGGTCAGACGGACGGCACCATCCGGCCGGGCGATCCGGCGCTGCTGGCCCTCTCCGCGGTGGCCCAGCCGGTCTATCTGAGCCTCGTCCGCCGCCTCACCTCTCCCGTGCTCGACCTCGCCCTCCAGGACGACCCGGAGCGCGTCGTCGAGCACGCGGTCACCTTCGTCCGCCGGGGCCTGGCTCCGGAAGCGGGAGATCCGTCATGAGCCTCCGTCCTCGCCTCGCGGCCCTCCGGGCGGCGGGGTCGATCCTCCTCCTGGTGGGGCCGGCGCCCCTGCAGGCCCAGGAATGGTCGCTCGCGGATGCGGTCCGCGACGCGCTGGCCCGTCATCCGGCCGTCGAAGGCGCGCGCGCGGCCGAGGATGCCGCCTCCGCGCGGGTGGGTGGCGCGCGCGCGGCCTTCCTGCCTTCGCTGACGGCGTCCGGCTCGGCGATCCGGTTCGAGGAGCCGATGGTCGTTGCCCCTCTGCACGGGTTCGATCCCACCCGGCCGCCGACCTTCGACGACGCGCTGGTGCGCAGCCAGGTGGCGCTCGGCTACACCCTCTTCGACGGTGGGGGACGCTCCGCCGGGCTCTCGGCGGCCCGCTCCGCCCGCGCGGCGGCCACGGCCGGCCTGGCCTCTTCCGAAGCGCAGGTGATCGAAGCCACCGCGCAGGCATGGCTCGGCGTCGTGACCGCCGAGGCCGTGCTCGAGGCGAGCGATCGCCGCCGCACCGCATTGGAGGCCGAGGTCACACGTGCCCGCCGCCTCCTGGAGGCGGGCAGCGCTCCGCAGGTCGAGCTCCTGCGGGCCCAGGCCGAGGCGGCGCAGGCCGAGGCCGACCACGCCTCCGCCGTCGCTGCGCTGGCGGCCGCCCGCAGCATCCTGACGCGCCTGACCGGCCGGGACGTTCCCGACGGTCTGACGGCACCGCGCGCAGCCACGCTCTCCAGCGACGCGTCGTCCGCCAGCGCGCCGCCGGAGCTGGTCGCCGCGCGCGCCAGCGCCGACGCCGCGGACGCGCGGGCGCGCGGCGCCCGCGCCGCCTTCCTGCCGCGGGTGGCCTTGGCCTCCAGCGTGGATCAGTACGGCGCCACCGGACGGCGCTTCACCAACGAATGGCAGGCGGGCCTGCAGGTCTCCCTGCCGCTCTTCCTCGGCGGAGCGCGCTTCGCGGAGGTGCGGCAGCGCAGCGCGGAGGCGCGCCAGGCACACGCCGACGCGGATCGCCTCGCGCTCGACCTGGCCACCGCGCGCGACCGGATCGCGAGTGGCGTTGCCGAGGCCGAGGGTCGCGTGGCGGCCCTCGAGTCCGCCGAGGCGCAGTTCACGGAGGTCGCGCGCGTGGAGGCGCTCGCCCTCGCGGAGGGCGCCGGCGTGCAGCGCGACCTGCTCGCTGCCGAGGCCCAGCTCTTTCGCGTGCGCGCCGACCTCGCGCGCGCACGCGCTGCGCTGCTCACGCAATGGATCGCCCTGGCCCGTGCCGACGGTCGTCTGGACCGCGCGTGGGTGGACGCACACCTCGAGGGAGCCCGATGAAGCCGCCCGTCCGCATCCTCATCCCCGTCCTCCTGATCGCAGCCTTCTCGGTGTGGTGGTTCCGGCGCGACGGCGTCGCCGACGGCGCCATCGTCGCGTCGGGCACCGTGGAGGCCACGGAGGCGCAGCTCGCGTTCCAGGCTGCGGGTCGCATCGCCCGGGTATCCGTGCGCGAAGGCGACGCCGTGCGCGCCGGTCAGGTCCTGGCGCAGCTCGACACCACCGAGCTGGCCGCGCAACGCCGCCTGGCAGAGGCCGGGGTGGAAGCGGCGCGGGCGCGGCTGCGCGCCCTGGAGCGCGGGTCGCGCTCGGCCGAGATCCGGCAGGCGGAGGCCGTGGCGCAGGCCGCGGAGGAGCAACACACCGAAGCCGTGCGTGAGCGCGCCCGGGCCGAGCGCCTGCACGAAGGCGGGGCCGTGAGCGCGCAGGCGCTGGAGCGGGCGCGCACGGCGGAACGGGTGGGTGCGGCCGGGTTGGAGCAGGCGCGTGAGCGCCTCGCGCTCGTGCGGGAAGGGCCGCGCAGCGAGGACATCGACGCCGCGCGCGCGACCCTCGCGCAGGCGGAGGCCACATTGGCGCGAGCGGACGCGGTGCTCGCGCACGCCACCATTGAAGCGCCCTTCGACGGGGTGGTCAGCGTGCGCTACCGCGAGCCCGGAGAGTCGGCTACACCCGGGCTGCCGGTCGTGGCGCTGCGCGATCCCGGGGATCGCTGGGTCCGCATCTACGTCCCGGAGGACCGCGTGGGGACCGTGCGGGTGGGGCAGCCCGCGGAGATCCGCACCGACAGCTGGCCGGACCGCGTCTTCGAGGGGCAGGTGGAGTTCATCGCCAGCGAAGCGGAGTTCACGCCGCGCACGGTCCAGACGACCGAGGAGCGCAGCAACCTCGTCTACGCGGTCAAGGTGCGTGTGCTGGGCGACGGCGAGGATGCGCTCAAGGCGGGCCTGCCCGCAGACGTGACCCTGGAGCGCGCGGCGGCGGACACGCCATGAGCGCGGTGCGGGTGGAGGCACTGACGCGGCGCTTCGGGACACACGTGGCGGTCGATGCCCTCTCCTTCGACGTGCAGGCGGGCGAGCTCTTCGGGATCGTGGGCCCCGACGGTGCCGGGAAGACCACGCTGCTGCGCATGCTCGCGGGCGTACTTCCGCCGAGCGGCGGGGAGGCCTGGATCGACGGCACCAGCGTCGTCTCCGACCCCGAGGGTGTGAAGACCCACCTGGCATACATGGCGCAGCGCTTCGGGCTCTACGAGGACCTCACGGTGCGCGAGAACCTGGACTTCTACGCGGATCTCTACGGCGTCCCGCGACGCGACAAGCAGGAGCGGATCGCGCGCCTGCACCGCTTCTCGGGATTGGGCCCGTTCGAGGACCGGCTCGCGGGTGCGCTGTCGGGCGGGATGAAGCAGAAGCTGGCGCTCTCCTGCTGTCTGGTGCACCACCCGCGTCTGCTGCTCCTGGATGAACCCACGTTCGGCGTCGATCCCATCTCCCGCCGCGACCTCTGGCTCATCCTGCACGAGATGATCGCCGAAGGGGTGACGATCGTCGTGTCCACCGCCTACCTGGACGAGGCCGAGCGCTGCGACCGGGTCGCGCTCCTGGCGGAAGGCCGCACCCTGGCGCTGGACACGCCGGACGCGTTGCGCACCCGTGTGCGCGGGCCGGTGCGCGCGCTCGTGACCGATGCACCGCGGCAGGCCCGTGACGTGCTGCGCGGGGCCCCCGGTGTGGTCTCGGCCACGCTCTTCGGCGAGGCGGTGCACGTCCTGCTCGACGCAGGCGCCACCGACCCGGACCTGGAGGGCCTCCTGGCCGCCGACGGGATCCGGGTGCTCGAGCGCTCCACCCACGAGCCGACCCTGGAGAACGTGTTCGTGGCGCTCGTGGAGGAGAGCGAGCGCGTGGGAGCCGGCGCGTGAACGCCCGTCTTTCCGAGGCGGCGCGTGCGCGGGAGGACGCGGCCCGCGTGTCGCGCCCGGACGCGACGGATCCGGCCGTGCGGGTGCAAGCCCTTACGCGCCGGTTCGGGGACTTCACGGCCGTGGATGCCGTGACCTTCGACGTGCGCCGGGGGGAGGTGTTCGGCTTCCTGGGGCCGAACGGAGCCGGCAAGACCACGACCCTCAAGATGCTGACGGGGCTCGTGGAGCCCAGCGAGGGGCAGGGCTGGGTGGCCGGGCTGGACATCACGCACGAGCGGGCGCGCATCCGCGACCGCATCGGCTACATGTCGCAGCGCTTCTCGCTGTACGGCGACCTCACGGTGGAGGAGAACATCGAGCTCTTCGCCGGCCTCTATGGGGTGGCCGGCGCGCGTCTCCGCGACCGGCGTGCCTGGATCGAACAGGCCGGGCTCGTGCCCCCGGGCGGTCAGCCCGCCGGCGAGCTGCCGCTCGGATGGAAGCAGCGTCTGGCGCTGGGCTGCGCGGTCCTGCACGAGCCACAGGTCCTGTTCCTGGACGAGCCCACCTCCGGGGTCGATCCGCTGGCGCGCCGCCGCTTCTGGGACCTGATCGCCGAGCTGGCCGCCGCGGGCACGACGGTGATCGTGAGCACGCACTACATGGAGGAAGCCGAGTACTGCAACCGTCTGGCGCTCATGAACCGAGGGCGTTTGATCGCGCTGGACACACCGCGCGCGCTCCGGCGCGCCATGACCGAGCCGTTGTTCCGCGCGACCGCACACGACCCCGCCAGCACCGTGCAGGCCCTGACCGCCGACGAACGCGTGGTGGAGGCGGCGCTCTACGGGCGAGCTGTGCACGTGTTGCTGCGGGACGACGCCGATGCCGAGACCCGCGCGCGGGCCCTGCTGGACGATCCCGCGCTCGGCCTCACCGGCATCGAGCGCATCCCGCCGTCGCTCGAGGACGTCTTCGTGGCCGCCGTCCGCAAGGCCGGCGGCGTGGTGGCGGGGTGAGCATGTCGCCGCGTCGGCTGCTGGCCGTGGCCCGGAAGGAGTGGATCCAGATCCGGCGCGACACGCGCTCGCTCGCGCTCGCGTTCGGGCTACCGCTCTTCCTGCTGATCTTCTTCGGCTACGCCATCCAGTTGGATGTGGAGGACATCCAGCTGGGCGTGCTGGACCGGAGCCGCTCCCAGGAGAGCCGACAGCTCCTCGAGTCGTTCGAGGCCAGCGACCTCTTCGACGTGGCTGCGCGGATGGCGTCCGACCGGGAGATCGAGGATGCCCTGACCCGAGGAGACGTGCGCGCGGTGCTGCAGATCCCCCCGGACTTCGCGCGGGACCTGGGGCGGGGCGAGGCGTCGGTCCAGCTCCTCCTGGACGGCAGCGACGCCAACACCGCGACCCTCGCGCTCACCTACGCGGAGGCATTGGCGACCGAGTTCGTACGCGCGCGCAGCGGGGTGGGTGCGGTCGGGATCGAGCCGGCGGTGCGGGTCTGGTACAACCCGACGCTCGAGAGCCGCAACATGATCGTGCCGGGGCTCGTCGCGGTGATCATGTCCGTGATCGCGGGTCTGCTCACGGCGCTGACCATCGCGCGCGAATGGGAGCGCGGCACCATGGAGCAGCTGATCGCCACCCCGGTACAGCGGCTGGAGGTGATCCTGGGCAAGCTGCTGCCCTACCTGGTGATCGGCCTGCTGGACGTGGCCTTCACGGTGGTGTGCGGTGTGCTGCTCTTCGACGCGCCGCTCCGGGGCAGCGTCGCGCTGCTCGCCGTCCTCACGGTGGTGTTCCTGACCGGCGCGCTGGGCTTCGGGATCTTCGTCTCGGCCGCGCTCCGCAACCAGCTCACTGCGCTGCAGGCGGCGCTGCTGGGCACCATGCTTCCAGCGCTGCTCCTCTCCGGCTTCCTGTACGACATCGACGGGATGCCCCTGGTGCTCAAGGCCGTCTCCTACCTGGTGCCCGCGCGCTACTTCATCACGGTCACGCGCGGGATCTTCCTGAAAGGGGTGGGCATCGACGTGCTGTGGCCCGAGGCGCTGTTCATGGTCGGCTTCGCGGTGCTGGGGCTGACCATGGCCACGCGCTCGTTCAAGAAGCGACTGGCATGAGCATCCCCATCCGCCCTGCACGCGTGAAGCATCTGATCCGGAAGGAGCTGCGTCAGCTCCTGCGCGACCCGCGCAGCCGCCGGATCATCTTCCTGTCCCCGATCATCCAGCTCATCCTGTTCGGCTACGCGGTCAACACGGACGTGCGCCACGTCCGCACGATCGTGGCCGACCACGATCGTACGGCCACCTCCCGTGCGGTCGTGGACGCGCTCGTGAACTCCGAATACTTCCAGGTCACCGAACGGACCGACCGGGCGGGGGACGTGCGGGACGCCCTGGATGAGGGTCGGGTCGTCACGGCGGTGGTGATCCCGCCCGGCTTCACGGCCGACCTCGAAAGCGGTCAGGGTGCGTCCGTGCAGGTGCTGGTGGACGGCACCAGCTCCAACACCGCCACCGTGGTGCAGGGCTACGCCGGGCGGGTGCTGCGCCAGTTCGGCGTGGAGGCGGTCTCGTCGCTGCGGGGTGGCGGAGTGGACGCTCCGCTCCAGGTGGAATCGCGGGCCTGGTTCAATCCGGCGCTGGCCAGTCGGGTGTACAACGTTCCCGCCGTGATCGGGACCATCATGTTCCTGATGTCCCTGATGCTCACGGGCCTGTCCGTCGCGCGCGAGCGCGAGGTGGGCACGTTCGACCAGCTGCTGGTCTCTCCGCTGTCGCCCCAGGAGCTCATGCTGGGCAAGACGTTGCCCGTGGCGGGAGTGGCCATGGTGCAGCTGACCCTCGTCACCACGGTGGCGCTGCTCTGGTTCGGCATCCCGTTCCGCGGATCCGTCCTGCTGCTGATCCTGAGCGCGTTGCTCTACGTCCTGTCCGGCCTGTCGCTCGGCCTGCTGCTCTCCACGTTCTCGAAGACCCAGCAGGAGGCCTTCCTCACGATCTTCCTCACCCTCTTCCCCGCCATCATCCTGTCCGGCTTCCTCTACCCGGTGGACAGCATGCCGGACTTCTTCCAGGGCATCGCCGCCTTCAACCCGTTGCTGTACTTCATCCGGGTGGTGCGGGCGATCTTCCTGAAGGGGGCCGGGCCCTCGGATCTCGTGCTCGAGCTCGGTGCCCTGGCGCTGATGGCGGTGGTGGCGCTGCGCGTCGGCGTGGCGCGCTTCAAGGCGTTGATCGGTTGAGCGAACGCAGCGCGAGGAACAGCCCGGCGTGCAGCGGCAGCGCGAAGCCGATCAGCTCGCCATTGCCCTGATCGACACCGGGCAGCACCTGGACGATCAGACCGAGCAGGCTGAAGACCAGCGCGGCCAGCGCGATGCGTGCGGCCCACGGGGAGGGACGGCCGCGCACGGCCGCCAGCGGGACCAGCACGGCCAGCAGGAGCGACAGGGGCGTGAACTGCAGCACGTTCTCGTTCCAGTACATCCAGATGTGGTCCGTGAACCAGACCAGGACCAGGATGGTGCCGAGCACCCCGGCCAGCAGGCTCCACACCCCGCCCAGCAGCGCGAGGCCGGTGCGGCCCGCGCGGATGCCTTCGCCCGCGCCCTGACCGGCCAGGGCCAGCAGGACGGCCAGGCCGATCCCCACCGCCGGGAGCGGCCAGTTGAAGCGGGCCGGCGCCTCGGCGGTCGGTGGCCGGCCTGCCACGAAGAGCTCCGTCTCGGAAGCCACCAGAGGTACGGGCCGTCCTTCCTCGCCGGGCAGCTCGACGCGGCGCACCTCGTCGCGCAGCACCATGGGCACGAACGCGCTCTCCCACCCGGTGACGGGCCGGTCTCCCCTGGGACCCAGCAGCAGGTCCAGGCCGGCCCAGATGAGCGGGCTCGGCCGCGTCAGGCGGCGCGTGTGGAAGCGATACGTCTCCCCGTCCAGCGCGGTGGCCACGGGCTTGAGGCGACCCCCGGTCACGCGGTCCAGCAGATCCCGCACGCGCGTGGAGCAGTTGTCCACGAAGTAGTCGTAGCGGTACTCGGGGTTCTGCAGGTTGACCAGGATGGCCTGCAGCAGCTGCAGACGCTCGGCCGGCGTGAGGTTCAGCTCCTGGGACCAGACCGAGCGGTCGCGGGCCTGGTATTCGGCCACCATGCCCTGGAAGGTCTGATGCCCCATCGAGTAGAGCATCTCGCCCTTCAGGAAGCGCGGGATGAAGTCCACCTGGTTGAAGGAGAAGACGCCCCAGTGGAAGACATCGTCGCGGCCCGTGAGCGCGTTCTGGATGCGGAGCGCGTTGTGGCCGAAGAGCTCCCAGACCGCGGAGCCGGGCCCGAACGTCAGCAACGAGACGGTCAGCTCGGAGCCGGGCTCGGGGCGCACGAGCGTGTCCGCGACCGGAGCGGAGGGCTCGGTCTGCCGGGCCGCCACGGGCCCGGCGGCCAGAAGCGACAGCGCCAGGACCAGGGGGAGGGTTCGGGCAGCCATTCGTCGCCTATACACCGGGTCCGCGCCTGAGGGTCGACCCGCGGCGATCGACGCCGATGCGGGTGGGTTCCATGCGCCCC
Source organism: Gemmatimonadota bacterium (assembly GCA_041390125.1). Classification (NCBI taxonomy): domain Bacteria; kingdom Pseudomonadati; phylum Gemmatimonadota; species Gemmatimonadota bacterium. Next base: position 38,903 of record JAWKQN010000011.1, read on the forward strand.
CCGGGCCCCGGCGGACGATCGTCGACAGTAGCACGGACGGGGCTGGATGCACACCGGGGGGCCGGTCCCGGGCTGGCTGGGCGCGGCCCTTCCTCGCGGGGCCTCGGCGCCCTTCCTCACAGCGATCCCGGGCCCGCCTCCAGCCACGTCAGCACCTCGGCGGCGTGCATGTCCGGCGGATGCACCGGGTACAGGCAGCGGATGATCCTGCCGGCGTCCAGCAGCAACGTCAGGCGTCTGAGGTACGTGACGCCGTGGACCGTGAACGCCGGGAGGGAAAGCGTTGCCCGGAGCTCGCCGGCGGCGTCGCTCAGCAGGGGAAAGGGCAGCGCCAGACGGGTGGCCAGCTCGGTCTGCCACTCGGCGCTCTGGCCGCTCACGCCGTAGACGGTCACCCCCACCGCCCGGAACCGGGGGTGCAGGTCGCGGAAGCCCTCCAGCTCGGGCGTGGAGCCGTGCGCGCCGGGGATGTCGTCCCAGCCGGGTGGATTGTCCATCCCGGGCCGACCCGTCCAGGGGTAGACGGCCAGGAGCGTGCGCCCGGGGCGCGTGGCCAACGCGACCGGCTCGCCCTTCGTGGAGGGGAGCACGACCGCCGGTAGGGCCAGCCCCGGCACCAGGTGGGCGGCGGCCCCGTCGTCGGGGGGCGCGGGCCAGGGCCAGTCGCTCACACGGTGCCCCCGGAGCGGCGGATGCGGCTCCCCGAACCGCGGAGCGGCTCTTCCCGCGGGCGGATCAGTGTCCCTCCGGAGCCGCCACCACGGGATTGGTGAGCGTGCCGACCCGCTCGATCGAGCAGACGCTCGTGTCCCCGGGCTTCAGGTACACCGGCGGGGTGCGGCCCTCGCCCACGCCCCCCGGCGTGCCCGTCCCGATCAGGTCCCCCGGTCCCAGTGTGACGATGTGGGACGCGAAGGAGACCAGGTCGCGCACGGTGTGCACCATCAGCGCAGTGCTGGCATCCTGCATGACCTGGCCGTTCAGCGTGTAGCGGACGGCCAGCGCCTGCGGATCGCCCACGAACTCGGCTGGCACCACGAACGGACCGCTCGGCGCGAAGGTGTCGTGGCTCTTGCCCATGAACCAGTCGGAGCCGTAGCGGCCGTCGTCGCGCTCCTGACGGTCCGACACGTCCACCATGGCCATGTAGCCGAAGACGTGGTCGAGCGCGTCCGCCACGGAGACCCGCCGGGCCGTGCGGCCGATCACCGCCACCAGCTCGCACTCGTAGTCGATCATGGGCCGGCCCGTGGGCAGCACGATGGCGTCCCCTGTGGCCGAGATGGCCGTCTTGAGCTTGGGGAAGAGGTAGGGGTTGGGGCGGTCGTCTGCCGGGTCCCGGGTCCACACCGCCGGCAGGCCCACGCGCACGCTCTCATCCACCACGGTGGTGGTGCCCCCGGTGCGGCCCACGGCGGCCATCTCGCGCGCGTGCTCCTCGTAGTTGCGCGCGGCCATGAGCAGCACGTCGGGATCGTCCAGCGGCGGCAGCGTGGTCAGCGTGACCAGCGGAAAGGCGTAGGCCGGGGGATCGCGACGCGCCTGGGCGGCGAGGTCCGCGATCTGCCCGGCGCGCGCCGCGTCCCACTGCTCGATGAGCCCGCGCAGCGTGGCCGGGGCGGACGGGTCCGCCCGGGACAGGTCCACGACCATGGCATCGTCGAGCACCACTCCCACGAAGGCCCGCCCGTCCAGCCGGAACATGCCGAGCTTGTAGGGGGCGGTCTGGGCCTGTACGCCGACCGGGGTCAGCACGGCGGCCAGGCACAGCAGGAGGACGGTTCGGATGCGAGCGGACATGGGCGACCGGGGGGCGGGAAGGAGCGGTGGCACGACCCAAGATGGGGAGGTGCCACGGTCGCGCGCACCTGCCCGGGTCCGGCGCCCATCGTGACCCGACCCGATGGGGCCATCGGACCCCGGTCCGAGGCTTGGACGTATGCAAGGGTAGGCCATCCGCCCCCACAGGAGCGCACCGTGGTCCCTTTGGTCGGCATGAGAACCGCGCGGCTCCTTCTCGGGCTTCTCGCTTTCGTCTGCACCGTGACCGCCTGCGGTGACGAGGCGGTCACGCCGCCCGCGACACCGCCTCCAGCGCTTCCCCCCATCGCCCCCGAGGTCGCCGCCTGGCTGGATGCGCGCGGCCACCCGTTCGAAGGCACCCACATCGGGCTCGACACCGAGGAGCTCCGTTTCCTCGACGCCATCGTCGGGGACGCGCGCATCGTCTCCCTCGGCGAGAACACCCACGGCACCCGGGACTTCTTCGAGATGAAAGCGCGCATCCTGCGCTACCTCGTCGAAGAGCACGGCTTCAACGCATTCGCCATCGAGGCCACGTGGCCCGAGGCCTGGAGATTGGACCACTACGTGCGCACGGGAGAGGGCGATCCCGTCGCTCTGCTGTCGGGCCTCTACTTCTGGACGTGGAACACCGAATCGGTGCTCGAGATGATCGAGTGGATGCGGGCGCACAACGCGTCGGGCGGCGACATCGGCTTCTACGGCGTCGACATGCAGTACCCGGGTATGGCCCTGCACAACGTACGGGAGTTCTTCGAAGCCGTGGATCCGGATCGGGCCGAGCAGGTTGCGGAGCTGCTCGCCTGTCTGTCGGACTTCGCCAACGGGCCCGATGGGCGCTTCCCCGCGGCACGCTACGAGACGTTGGACCGGGTGGACCGTGTGGCGTGCGGAAATCGACTCGACGCGGTGGGCGCCCTCCTGGAGGACGGTCGGACCACCTACGAAGCGGCCACCGACGCAGAGGTCTACCAGCGGGCCGTGCACAGCTTACGCGTGGCGGTGCAGTATCACGAAGAGGTCGAAGGTCTCCAGTTCCGTGACCAGTCCATGGCGGAGAACACGATCTGGTTGGCGGACCATCTCGGTGCCGACGCGCGCATCGTGGTCTGGGCGCACAACTTCCACGTGGCCGACCTGCTGGGCCAGCAGGGGTACTACCTGAGGAGGCGTTTCGGGGACGACATGGTCGTCGTGGGCTTCACGCACGCGGCCGGCGAGTTCACGGCGGTCTGGCAGAACGGGATCGAGTTCCTGGGCCGTCAGCCCATGAGGCTCGATGCTGTGGCGCCGCTGTCGTATGAAGCGCATCTGGAGACGGCCGAGGCACCACGATACGTCCTGGATCTGCGCGACGTGGACACCGGCGAATCGGGTGCCGGATGGTTGGCCGTCCCCCGCCAGACCCGTCTGATCGGGTGCTGCTACGATTCGAACCGGCCCTGGAACTACTGGGGAGACATGGACGTGCCGGCCCTCTTCGACGTCCTCATCCACTTCGACACGACCGGCCCGACCGCCGTGCTGCCGTTGAGGCCGCCGACCGCCTTCTGACGCTCGCCCCCTCCGTCCGGACGAGCACGCCGAGCCGGGTCGGGTCCGCCACCGCACGACGCCGGGGGATGCAAGAAGCCCCGTCAGCATCGAGCTGACGGGGCTCTCGGATCGCGCACCGATCCGGGATCCGGACGGCAGCTCCCGCGGCTGGACTCGAACCAGCGACACCCTGATTAACAGTCAGGTGCTCTAACCAACTGAGCTACGCGGGAAGAACCCCTCTGGAGAGGGGAAACAAAGGTATCCGCACCGGTCGGGGGGGTCAACGGAATCCGGCCCCAGCTCCGACCGCCCGGCGTTCCCTGGCGCGGGCGTGCCATTGGAGCATCGGCGGATGATCCCGGATGCTTCAGGCTCCGATGGGCAACCGCGTCTGCGAGCGATCCGTGGCCGGTACCTCGTGGCAGCGCCGGCACCGTGCCTCGTAGCTCTCGAGTCCCCCCACCTGGATGGTCGGGCCCTCGGCCGGGGCCGGCTTGCCGTCGATCAGGCGCTGATTCCGGGTGGCCACGTCCCCGCACTTCACGCAGATGGCGTGCAGCTTGTCGATCTTCTCGGCCACGGCCAGGAGCTGCGGCATCGGCCCGAAGGGCTCGCCCCGGAAGTCCATGTCGGTCCCGGCCACGATCACGCGGATGCCCCGTCCGGCCAGGGCGTTGACCACCGGGATGATCCCCGGATCGAGGAACTGGGCTTCGTCGATGGCCACCACGCGGGTCCCGGGCCGGACCCGCTCGGCGATGTGCGCCGAGGAGGAGACGGGCTCGGCCTCGATGGTGCGGCCATCGTGTGAAGAGATCCGCTGGATGCCGCCGTAGCGATCGTCCAGGTGGGACTTGAATACCTGCACGGTCCGGCCGGCGATCAACGCCCGCCGGACCCGCCGGAGCAACTCCTCCGACTTTCCGGAGAACATCACGCCGGCGACCACCTCGATCCATCCGTCCTGATTGCCCAGGTACATGGCTACTACGGTAGGGCGGGGGCCCCGGCCCCGGTAGGCCGGTTCCCGCCGGCCCGTCCCGCGCCCGTAGCCGGATCGAAGCCGATCCGTCACCTTCTCCCGGTTGGCCCGTCGCGGCCGGGACAGCACGTTCCACAGGGCGGGCTCCCCTGCGGGCGCCGTGCCCCACGTCCTCGTCAGCCACCCACATCGTATGTCGACTCCGAGGGGCCCCCGCCACCACCTCGCGCCCGCTGCGCTGCGCGTGGCCTCCCTGCTCGCCCTGCTGGGCGGCGCCGGTTGTGCGGCCACTCCCGCCCCCGCACCCGATCCCGACGTCCGGCTGGTCGTGGCCCTGGTCGTGGATCAGCTCCGCGCGGACCTGCTCACGCGCTACGACACCCTGTTCACGGGCGGCTTCCGCCGCCTGGCCGACCAGGGCTTCCGCTACACCAACGCGACCCAGGACCATGCCGTCACCGAGACCGCGGCCGGCCACGCCACGCTGTCGACGGGTGTCGTGCCTTCGAAGCACGGCATCGTGTCCAACACGTGGTACGAGGAGCGCGACGGCACCTGGACCGCGGTCTACGCCGTGGAGGATCCGTCGAGCCCCGTGCTGGGTGAGCCCGACCTCGAAGGCCGCTCGCCTGCGAACCTTGAGCGGGACGGCCTTGCGGATTGGATGCGCGCGCACCGACCGGAAGCCAGGGTGGCGTCGGTCTCGCGCAAGGACCGGGCTGCGATCACCATGGCGGCCCGGCAGCGCGGGGAGGTGTACTGGCTGTCGCCCGGAAGTGGCCGCTTCGTCACGTCGGCGTTCTACACCGACGCCTATCCCGAATGGTTGGATCGATTCAACCGCGACACACTGCCGGTCTTCTATGCGGATTCGGTGTGGGAGCAGAAGTGGCCGGAGAAGCGGTTCGCCACGCCGCGAGGGGACACGGCCGCATACGAAGGCGATGGGGTGCACAGCTACTTCCCCCACCGCTTCACGGACGAGTCGCGGCGACAGGATACGCGCGGGTTCAATCTCTGGATCGCCGAGACGCCCGTGATCGACGCGGCCACGTTGGCGTTGGCTCGTGCCGCACTCACGGAGTTGGCGTTGGGGCAGGACTCGGTTCCCGACTACCTGTCCGTGTCGCTGTCGCAGACGGACGCGGTGGGCCATGACTACGGCCCGCTGAGTCGCGAGCAACTCGACAACCTGCTCCGGCTGGACCAGGAGCTCGGCGACTTCCTGGCGTTCCTCGACCGCACGGTGGGTCCGGAGCACTGGGTCCTCGGGTTGTCCGCGGACCATGGCGTCGTGGACGTACCCGAGTACCTCGCGTCACTCGGCGTGGACGCGGGCCGGCTGAACCGCGCCCAGCTCGACGAGGTCCGGAAGATCCTGGACAGCGTCTCGACCCCCACGGGTGCGCAGCGCGTGCGCGACCTCTCGGCCGCGCTGCCGCGTCTGCCGTTCATCGTGTCCGCTCCGATCCTCGGGTACGTGGCGGACACCGAGCAGGCGGCCGATACGTTCCAGCGCCTGTGGGAGAATTCCTGGTTTCCGGGTCGCGCCACGGGTCCGTTGGCCGCCGAAGGCCTGGAGGTCCTGCTGACCGAGCACTGGCTGTGGACCACGGACCTGCGTGGGACCACCCACGGGTCCCCGTACCTCTACGACCGGAGCGTCCCGTTGGTCTTCCTCGGCGCCGGCGTCAGGGCCGGCTCGTCGGACGAGCCGGCGCGCACGGTCGATTTCGCCCCGACGCTGGCTGCGCTCGCCGGCATCCCCACTCCCGCAGATCTGGACGGCCGCCCGTTGCCCGTGTCGCGCTAGCGACGATCGCCCGTGCGAAGTTGCCCGGGCGCAACAGCCGCGCCCGTCGCTCCTCTGCGTCAAGGCTGCGGGGCAGGTGTGCGACACGCACTCCTAACGCACACCGCGCACTACGCTTAGGACGTGCGTAGCGCGCACGCCACGCTCCAGGGGCCGTTCGGGGCGTGCCGTGTGCCCCGATCCGCTCGTGGTTCCGGTCGGCGCGCGTACGCGAATCGTGCGCACTCGACCTTGACAGCACGTCACCACGAGTCGCATGAATACCCCCCTTTTCCCCTCCCCGCTCATCGTGATCGATGGTGCAGCGGGACGTGTCGGCTTCGGCGGGAGGGTCCCAGCGCGGGACCGCCGGAGGATACGTTCCTGCTAGGCGTCATCGGGGGCGGGCCCGATGATCTTCCGCCGGAAACGCGCGTGTCGGACATGCAGCGAAGCACCGCGACGAACGACCCGGGTTGGTTCCGGAGAGCCGAGTCCCTGCTGGAGACGCTGAACGGGGTGCTGTCTGCCCGTGTCGTCGCGCGTCCCGGTGGGCCGGTCGAGGAGGTGCATCTCCTCACCACGGACGAGATCCAGCCGAAGCAGACCGTGCGCAACGTCGAGTCGGCGTTGCAGGCGCAGTTCGGCCTCAGCATCGACCACCGGAAGATCTCGGTGGCCCAGACCACACGCAGGGAGATCAAGGTCGTGCCCGGCGAGCCTGCCGTGCGGCGCGAGCGGGGTTTCCCGGAGCCGGCTCGGCCACCCCTGCGGGAGACCGAAGCGCTCCGCCCGCAGCCGGCCGCGCCCGCGCTCCCCGACGAGGAGGGGCTGGAGAAGCGGATCCTCTTCGTGGGCCATTCGGTCGAGAGCCTCCGCTCCCAGCGCCTGCGCATGCGCGTGGCCCTGGAGTGGCTCGACCGCCGTTATGTCGGTGAGGCCGCCGGGGCCGACGTGCCGCGGAGCCGGATCGAAGGGTTCGCCAACGCGACCCTGCGCGCGCTCGAACAGATCCTGAGCAGCTCGGTCTCGCCGGAGGAGGCCGAGTCGCTCGCCCTCAGTCTCGAAGGCGTCAAGGTCGTGGAGGCCTTCGACCGGGACTTCGTGCTGGTGGCCGTGAACGCCCTGTTCGACCGGAAGATCCTCGTGCTCACCGGCGCGGGGTCCGTCCAGGACAGCCCGGAGCGGGCGGTGATCCTGGCCACCCTGCAGGCGACGGACCGCCGGGTACGCGCATTCCTCGAAGGCGTCGAGAAGCTGCCCTCCCGTCCCGGGGGACCGCTGACGCCACCGGACGCCGCCGATCCGTTCGAGGTCTGGGGGTAATCCCCTGGTTGACATCGACTTGGCCCAGATCTAACCTGGGCCGCGTTATCGAAACATCTGACGGCTAACCCCCCAGCCGCATGCTCGATCACGTGCGCATCCCTTTCAAGGGACCGCGCCCGGGTGACTTTTTGACCCCGGGTGCTGTCCATCCATTGAGAGAGGGTCGCCGGGACCGAGCCCTGCCCATCCCCGCCTGCGTGCGCGGACCCGGGCGAGGAGCCGTGCGGCGCAGCGCTGAACCTTGAGCGCGATCCCGTCGTGTGAGCTCGGGCCCTGGTCGCTCGAGCACGCCCAGATGGCGATCCGGCGCCTTGGAGGGGTGGTCGAAAGTGAGATCCGGTCCAGCTCCGATGGCGTGGAGGTGCGGCTTGTCGCCGCGCCAGGCCGATCGGCGGCTTCCCTCCCGGACCGCGTCCGCGCTGCCCTCTTCATCCACTTCGGGCTCCCCGCGCACCGGCTCGACGTCCAGGTGGCTCCGTTCCGGTTCCCGGATCGGAACGGATTGCCGGGTGGCAGGGGTCCGGGCCAGCCTCCCCTCACGCGAGGGCGGCTCGTGCTGATCGGCCATCACCTGCTGTCGGCGGCCCAGGGCCGGGCCTCCGCGACCGTACGAATCGCCTGGAAAGACAGGCGTTTCGAGGGGGCGGCCAGTGGCTCGGATGTTGCACACGCGCAAATGGACATCCTGGCTTCGGCCACGCTGCGGGCGGTCGAGTCCGCTGCCTGGTCCGGCCGGGATGATGGAAGGGACCGCGTTCATCTGGATCTGGAGGGCACCGCGGTGGTCCCAGGGGCCGAGCGCCCCTCGGTCCTGGTGTCCGTCCACGCGGTTCGGGGTCGGGAAACGCAGACACTCGCCGGCGCCGTAGGCGTCGCCGACAACGCGAACCGAGCTGCGGTGCTCGCCACGTTACAGGCTACGGACCGATGGGTTCGTGGGCAGTTACGCGGCTGACACCGATGCAGACCAACCTGGAATGAGGAGGACCCCCTCGGTCGACCTGGAGCGAAGCTGAGCTTTAGAGCGGATAGCGAAGCCACGATCCTGCCCGCGCAAGCGGACTCAATTGTCCACACGTTCCCTTGGGGAGGTGAGGCAAAGTGGTCTTCGATAGGCTCTTTGACACGTTGGGCCAAGCTCTGCTGGCCATGCTCGGCGGTTGGAAGTGGTAGCATAGGCTTCCGTGGGGGTCCTTCTTCGACTGATGCGAAGTAACGCACTCGCTCTCTACATTGGCTTCGTCGCGCTTTCCGCGCTCGGCGTCGCTGTACAACTTGATTGGCCGACACTGACCACGTTCAGTGCGTCCAGTTGGGCGGGGCTGGCTGTATTCATCCTGCTGGACGTGTTCTCCGACTACCTTTCGTTGCCGCTGGTGGTTGGCAGGAGCCGGAGCAGCCAATCGATTAGCTTCATCCTCCAGTTTGCCTGCGTTCTGGTCCTGGGCCCGGCCGCTGCTACACTGGTTGCGGCAATAAGCTCGGGCGTCGCTGAACTCGTGGCCAGGCGCGGGTTGCTTCGCGGAATTTTCAATCCTGCGCAGTACACACTTGCGACCGGCCTTGGGGGACTCGCCTTCACCGCCCTCGGGGGCCGCGCGGTTCCTTCGGACTTCACCTTCTCCTTTGCTCCCTTCTTGGGGTTTGGCTTGACGGTGGTTCTCGTCAACCTTGCCGCCGTCTCGGTTGTCCTTTCGCTGGATCAGGGTCTCAGTGTTCGGGAGGTGGTGGGGCGCCTCGTTGGCAAGCGGGGAATCACGGTTCTCTACGACGTACTTGTAGCGCCGTTCGCCGTTGTCATCGCTGTCGTATACGCACGCCTGGGGGCACCGGGTCTACTGGGTACTTCCTTCCTACTGCTCTGGGTTCGACGTTCGTATCTGGTGAGCCATCAGCTGCAGCAAGCGAATCGCGACCTATTGAAAGCCCTGGTAAAGGCCATCGAGACGCGAGACCCGTACACCTCCGGGCACTCTGTCAGGGTAGCGGAGCTGGCGAGTCGGGCTGCGCGATCGCTGAACTTGAAGACGAGCCGCATCGAGGATATCGAAACCGCCGCGCTCTTGCATGACGTGGGAAAGATCGATGCCATCTACTCTGAGATCCTGATGAAGAAGGGTAGCCTTTCGCATGAGGAGATGGAGATAATCAAGTCTCACGTCGAGAAGGGGGTGGAGCTTCTTACGTCTCTCTCCTCCTTCCGCTCCGAGGTGATCGCCGCGGTTCGGCACCATCACGAGCGCTTCGACGGAACCGGCTACCCTGATGGTCTATCGGGCATCGACATTCCGCTCGGCGCGCGCATCATCAAGATCTGTGATGCCGTGGACGCGATGCTGTCAGATCGCCCATACCGAAAGGCACTCGCGATTCCTGATGTGCGTGAACAGTTGCTGATCTTCGCCGATCGCGAGTTCGATCCGCAGCTCGTCACCCTGTTCCTATCCGATGAGGTGCTTGAGCGCCACTCGGCGGCAATTCGGGCTTCACTGGAAGAGGTTGCAGCGAAGCAAATTGCGGACGAGCCGTCCTCGTCGCTCAGGCTTGCTAGTCACGGCTAGCCACCACGGCTCGGAACCGTCGCAGCCTTTCTGGCAGGTCCAGCGCCACGGCCAACTGAACCCCCCTTTCCACCCGCTTATTTGCTTCGTGGGGGTCATGTACCCGAAGTAGAGGCAACACATCGAGCGTGAGGGAGATCCAGCGGCCCGGGCGTTGCGCATCGAGCGCGGCCGTATGTCGCTCAGCGCATTGGATCGCTGCTAGCGGACCACCTGTGCGCCGAGCTAGCACGAACTCGAGTTTGGCAAACAGGCCGCTATCAAGAAGTGGCGTGAGGGGGCCTGAGAAGCGGTCGGCAATGGAGTCGCGCCCCCTGCGTGCGCTGCGGAGCGCTCCCTCCAAAGCGTCGCACAGCGCAAGGCCAACACGTGCTGCGGTTCCACATTCATCCTCGGGAGACGGCGCCAGCTGAAGGGCTGATGAGAATGACAGGCGCGCCGCCGGAAGGTTGCCCTGCTCAACGTAGAGTTCGCCATAGTTGATGAGCAGTCGCTGCCTTTCGGGAAATAGGACCGCACCCGATATGATGCTGCTGCATTGGTCAAACAGCGCTCGTGCGCGGTCCACATCGCCCGCCTCCAATGCATGTGCTCCAGCATTGCTAGTGATACTGAAGGTCCTCGGAATGTCTCCCAACCTCTTCGCGAGGCTCAACCCCGCTTCGCATAGCTCACGCCCTTCTGCGGCGTTCAGTCGGGTCACCATGGCCAAGAACGCGATCCGCGCAGCGAGAGTCGCCAGCATCACTTCCGGCCGTGCCTTCGTGGTGCGCGCCAGTTCCAGACTCTTGGCTGTGTGCGCGTCCGCTCTCTCGATGTCGTTGAGAAAGACCCGGATGACTCCCAATCGGAGGGCGGTGCAGAGCGTGTGTTGATCATCCGAACTGAGGCAGCGGTCTACCCGCTCCAGAGCAAGGGCCGCGTTGGCCGCGAATCGCCCGCGTCTCTCATGATGTCGCAGCGTCTGCTCGGCGATCTCAACCATTAGACGGCTGTCCGCGCGTTGGGCAGCAGATGACCAGAGGTGCTCGAGCGCCTCGGCAACTTCCCCGTCCAAGCCGCTTCGTGACTCAGCTTCTAACAGTCGCAGTTGCGCCCATCGGTCGTGCTCGTTCGGGTCTCCCGCCGACGAGAGCGATCGTACGGTTGCCAGGAGGCGCCGTGCCTCTTCATGATCACATCGCTGCAAGAGCAACTCACCCAAGCGAAGCCGAACCGCTGAACGCTCAATAGGGGGCTCCGCGGTGTTATAGGCGACGCGGAGTAGGCCAATGGCTTCGGAGACGGCTCCGCCGCGCTCGGCGGCCGCCGCGGCGGCTCGGGCAAACATGAACGCGGTTGTCCGATCACCGGCACGGTAACAGTGAAGCGCGATCTCGCCTCGCGGCTGGGGACGCACGTCCATGAGCAAACGACCGGCCCGCCTATGCAGCAACTGCCTCCGCGCCCCCACGGCCCCCTGGAGCACACTCTGCCTCAGCAGCTCGTGCCACAGCTCCGTGCCCTCCTCCCCCCACCGCACCAGCCCTGCCGCGTCGAGGCGTTCCAGGGAGGCGACGATGGCCTCCTCGTCGAGCCCGGTCAGGGCCAGAAGGTCGGTCAGCGACGCGACGCGGCCCCAGACCGCCAACGCCTCCAGGGTGCGTCGGTCGTCCGGGGTGAGGCCGGCGAGCCGCCGATCGAAGAGCTGCTGGATGGAGCTGGGCAGGTTGATCTCGTCCGGGCCGCTCGGCGGCAGGACCAGGTCGCCCGAGAGGCACTGACGGATCAGCTCGATCAGGAACAAGGGGTTGCCCTTCGCCAGGTCCTGGATCCACCGCGCCGCCTCGGCTCCCAGGTCCGCGCCCCCGAACTCGGCGGTGAGCTGCTTCTGGCTCGCCTCGTCGAGCGGGCCGAGCGCGAGCTCCTGGCACTCGGCCTCCGCCAGGAACGCATGCAGCTTGGAGCCTCGCTGGACGTGCTCCGGTCGGTACGTGAGCACCAGCGTGGCCGAGCCCGTCCGCCACCGGCGTCGGATGTACTCGAGCGCCGCCAGGGACGAATCGTCGATCCAGTGGGCGTCGTCGAGCACCACCACGATGGAGTGATTCGCCGCCAGCGCGTCGAAGAGCTGGCGGAGGGACTCGAGCAACCGTCGATGCAGGCTGCTCCGCTGGATCTCGGGGACCTCGATGGGCGCACCCGCGACCTGGGCGGCTTCGGGCAGGAACGTCAGCACCACGCTCCGCCACGGGTCCTCGACCCGGGTCAGCGCCTCGGCCACCTCCCGCGTGGAGAGCGCCTCGGTCAACGCGTTCAGCGCCACGTCCTTCTCCAGCTCTGCCAGGCGGGCCTCGAGGACCAGTCTTCCCTGGAGCGCCGCCGCAGCCAGGCTCTCCTGCAGGAGCCGCGTCTTCCCGAACCCGGCTTCCCCAACGATCGCGACGGTCTCGAAGTGATCGGCGCGCGGCTCCGCCAGCAGTGGGCGGAGCCGCGCCACCTCGGCCTCGCGCCCGTACATCCGCGGCTCCGAGCGGGGCGAGCGGAGGGTCGGCGCGGAACCCCGCTTCTGGCGCGCCAGCGACCGGATGCGCTGGAGCAGCGTCCGGGTCTCATCGGCAGCGCCCTGGCCGGGCCCCAGCGTCTCGACGAAGCTCTCGTACGTGGCGATCGCCTCCGCCGGTGAGCTGCAGAGCGCCTGCGCCCACATGACGTTCCGCACCGCCATCTCGTTGCGCGGATCGAGCAACCGAAGGGCCTGCGCTGCCGCCAGCGACCGCGGCCCCCACTGTCCCTGCGCCTCCGCAGCCGACCATTGCCGGGCAGCCGCCTTGCGCAGGGACTCGCGCAAGGATAGACGCCGCCGGTCCAGCCAATCCTGGTACTCCGTCGTCGGCACGACCGGCAACACGTCCAGGAATCCGAGCCCCACCAGAGCAGCGGCCTCATCGTAGCGGCCCTGTTCCAGATGCTCGCTGAAGTCGCGCAGGTCGCTGGGCATGTGCGGCGGCCGGGCGAGCGTGTCCCCCGCGCGCAGCAGCACCGACTCACCGCACCGGGAGACGAGGCTGTAGAGCAGTTGGCTCAGGCGCCGACGCACCGAATCGTCGGCGCCCCCGGCCCACAGGAGCGTGGTCACCTCACCACGCCCCAGCCCCTCACGCTCGTGGCCGTACAGCAGCCCCAGCAGCGCGAGATGCTGGGGCGTGAGCGAGCACTCCTGGCCGTCCACCAGGAATGCCGGGCGGCCGAACAGCTTCATGCCGGCAGCGCTCATGCGGCTCCTTTCCTGCGAGCGGGCCCTGCTCCGAGCAGAATTGGCCGGCGAGCGTCGCGCGGTCAATGCTGCCCCACCAGGCTGACCGGATGGGTCAGGCTGCCGGTCTGCCGCTCCTGCTGGAGCCAGGCCTCGAAGAACCACTCCCACCCGAGCGCATCGCGCGCCGTGGACGGCCGGACGCCCGTCAGCCGTTTCATCTGGTTGCTGAGCGCGAAGCCGTCCGGATAGCCGAGCCCGCACGCGATCGAGAACAGGTTGTCGGGTGCGTTCTGGAGTTGGATGGTCGCCCGCAGCAGCCGGCCGATCTGGAGCCAGTGGGACGGCGCCGGCAGGCCCAGGCTCAGGAAGCGCCGCCCCAGCGCGCGGCGCGAGACGTAGAGTCCGCGGGCCAGCGCAGAGACGGTACGCACGTCCGACGACAGCTCGATGATGCGGCGCACCGTGCGGCGCATCTCCAGGTCCACGGCATACCCCCGCCAGCGGAGGTACTCCGTGACGTCCCCCGGAAGATCGTCCGGCGGGCGCCGGAGCAGGGTGATGATCTCCTCGATCTCGATCCGTGGATGATGCGGGAGGATGCTTTGCGGCCGGCACCGTTCGACGACGTCGAGCACCACGTCCTGGTCGAGCACGCTGGAGCTCGGCGGCAGCATCACGACGAGCGGCACGCCGGCCGGTCGGGTGCGCGCCTGCTCCGCACGCCGTGGAGTGTCCGCGAGCCCGAGACGCCAGACGAGGCAAGCACCGGGCGTCAGGGTCGGATCCTCCTGGGCTTCCTCGGTCCACGTCTCCAGGCGTGCATACGGCGGCTGAAGCCAGAAGAACTGTCCCTTTTCCATCGTGTCCCTCCATGCTCTGGCGGTGAGCGCACTCGCGACGGTGCGGTCGCGGACGACGGAGGGTAGGGCGGGCCTATCAGCGCGATATCAGGGCCGGAGGATGAGCGGGGCGCATCCGTGCACCGTCCGGACTGGCTGCAACGCCTCCAGAAACGGTATCTTGGTTCCAGAACCCTCGGAATCTCCCGGAGGCGCGCCATGAAGGAGCCGAAGCAGCGGCGGAGTCAGCGAACCCTGGAGCGGCTGAGGCAGGCCGGCCTGCGGTTGATCGACGAGACGGGCCCCGACGGATTGACGGTGCAGCAGGTGGCGAAGGAGGCGCGCTCTTCGGTGGGCTCCTTCTACCAGCGCTTCCAGGGCAAGGACGAATTCCTCGTCGACCTGTGGTCGTACGAGAACCAGGCCGCCGTCGCCGAATGGGAGCGTCGCGTCGCCGGCGTGGAGGTGGACTCCGAGGATCTCGTCTGCCGGCTGAGCGATCTGCTGAAGACCGCCGAGCTCGAGCGCGGCACCCGGCTCCGTCACCTGCGGGACTACCTGGACCGGGAGCGGCTCCTGCCCGGTGAGCCTCCGCTCGCCGACCGCCTCTCCGATCTGGTCCGCAGCGCCCTGCAGGCCCGGGCTGCCGGGCTGGGCGCCACCGATCCCGAACGCACGGCTCGGATCGTCGCCGCCTGCCTCTTCCTGACGGTGGAGGCCGCCACCGAAGGTCGCGCGCCGTACGCGGCGCTCCTCTCCGGCATCGAATGCACCCACCTGGACGCGCTCCTGCACCCCGCCGCACAGGCGGCGGTCACCAAGCCCCGGACCTCCGTGGACCCCTTCGACGTATGGGACGATGGGTCCGACGTGGACGAGCGGCCCGACACGCTGAGCGCGGGCGCCTAGGCGGATCTTCTCGCGGGGCCCTGGAGGCCCCATGACCCGGGAACGGGACGACCAGATCGCCTTCCCCACGCTGGAGCCGGACCTGGTGGACCGGCTGCGCGAGTTCGGGGAGGTACGCAGGACCGAGAAGGACCAGGTCCTCTTCTCCGAGGGGGACCGCGGCTTCGACTTCTTCGTGGTGCTGGACGGCGCCGTGGAGATCCTGGAGACCGCGAGCGGCAGCCCGAACCGGGTGACCGTCCACGGGCCCGGCGAGTTCACGGGGGACGTGGACATGCTCACCGGCCGGGCGGCCCTGGTCACGGCCCGCGTGGAGGAGCCAGGCGAGGTCCTGGCCATCTCCGCGGAAGGACTCCGCACCATCGTGGGCCAGGTCTCCGAGGTGAGCGAGACCCTGCTCCAGGCCTTCCTCATGCGGCGCACGCTGCTCCTGGACCAGGGCTACGAAGGCCTCAAGATCATCGGCTCGCGCTTCTCGCCCGAGGCACATCGGCTGCGCGACTTCGCCACCCGCAATGCGCTGCCGTTCACCTGGCTGGACCTGGAGCGCGAGCCCGCCGCAGACGAGCTGCTGGACCACTTCGGTGTCCGGCCCGAGGAGACGCCGGTGGTGATCGGCCGCGGCGGGGAGCTGCTTCGCAACCCATCGCTGGCCGAGCTGGGCAAAGCCATGGGCTTGGACGCCCAGGCGGATACGGACGAGCTCTTCGACCTGGTGGTGGTGGGCGGCGGGCCGGCGGGCCTCGGCGCCGCGGTGTACGCCGCGTCCGAAGGGCTGCGCACGTTGGTGGTGGAGGCGGTCGCGGTGGGGGGCCAGGCCGGCACCAGCACCCGCATCGAGAACTACCTGGGCTTCCCCGCCGGGATCTCCGGTGCCGAGCTCACCCAGAACGCCATGCTCCAGGCGCAGAAGTTCGGGGCTTCCATGTCGGTGCCGCATCAGGCCGCGCGGCTGCGCCTGGAGGGCGGATACCGGGTGGTCGAGCTGGAGGACGGGTCCGAGATCATGGGACGCTGTGTCCTCGTCTCCTCGGGGGCGGAGTACCGACAACTGGGCGTACCGGATCTGGAGCGCTTCGAGGGGGCGGGCGTCTACTACGCGGCCACCGAGAACGAAGCGCGCCTGTGCACCGACGACGACCTGGCCGTGGTCGGCGGCGGCAACTCGGCGGGGCAGGCTGCGGTGTACCTGTCGGGGCTGGCCCGCACGGTGCACCTGATCCTGCGCGGGGACGATCTGGGCAAGAGCATGTCCCGCTACCTGGTGGACCGCATCCAGCGCTCCGAGAACATCCGCGTGCGCACGCAGACCGAAGTGCGGGCGCTGCACGGGGACGAGCACCTGGAGGCGGTGGACCTCGAGACGCCGGAGGGACAGGAGCGACTGGACCTGAAGGCGGTGTTCGTGTTCATCGGCGCCGAGCCGCACACCGACTGGCTGGACGGCTGCGTGAAGCTTGACCGGAAGGGATTCGTGATGACGGGTCCGCAGATCCCCCGCTCCACCCTGCGTGGTGCGGCGTGGAGCGGCATCCGCCGATCGCCGTTCCTGCTGGAGACCAGCCTACCCGGCGTCTTCGCTGCGGGCGACGTGCGCAGCGGCTCCATCAAGCGCGTGTCGTCTGCGGTGGGCGAGGGTGCGATGGCCGTCACATTCATCCATCAGCATCTGGGGACGGCGTAGGGCGCTCGAGGGCGTCCCATCCCAGACGCACATCGGGCCGGCCCGCCTCGTGCGGACCGGCCCGACGAACATCCTGAGGATGGCGGCGTCGCGTCGCCGCGTCAGCTCCCGCGCCGCAACCGCACGTCCCCGCTGACCGTCTTGAACGCCACGCTCCGACGGTCGTCGCCGATGACGCCTTCGATGTTGGCGCCCACCCAGCGATCCCGCTTGCGGGTGTAGCGCACGTCGAAGTCGGAGTCGAAGTCCCCGGAGAGCGAAGCGAAGCGCACTTCGGTCTCGGCGCTGGCCGGCAGGGTCAGCGTGATGTCCCCCGAGACGGTGGCGAAGTCCAGCTCGTCCCAGTCGGTGCTGCCGATCTCGATGTCCATCTCGCCGTTGACCGTGTTGGCCTGGGCGATCTCACTGGTGGAGACGGTGATGTCGCCGCTCACCGTGTTGACGCGCACGTCCGACCGCACGTCCTCGACGTCGATCCGGCCCGCCACCGTCACGCCGCGGAAGTCCACGCCGGCCGGAAGCGCCACCTCGAAGTCGACCTCGACGTCGATGTCGTCGTTCCAACGACCGTTGTTGCCGTGCTCGCGATCCTCGCAGCGGTCCTCGGCCCTCCCGCGCGGGAAGTAGATGGCGCAGACGCGGATGCCGTCGCGCGTCTCCACCGCGACGATCTCCACGTCCTCGAAGTCGCGGCTACGGCCGTGCTTGGTGGCGGTGACCTCGGCGCGGTCTCCCCGGGCCAACACGACCCGGATGTCTCCCGAGATCCCCCGCACCTCGAGCTCGTCTCCGCGGGAGATCGATCCCGCCCACTCGAAGGCGCTTCCTTCCTGTGCCGCGGCGGGCGCCGCGAGCGCGCCCACCAGCAGGGCGGCCATCGCCAGGGTCCTGCCCTCACATCCCCACATGTCCCGTCCTCCTCCTGCGCTGGCCGCCCCGCGTTGTCCGGTGGCGATCTGTGCCTGGTTGGATGCTGGCCGGGGCGGAAGGGTTTGGACCGTCCGGCCGGGCGGCCGCGCCGCGGCCGTCCCTCGGGGGGACCTACGGGAAGGGGTGGGGGGTGGGTTTCGGACGGGGATCCTCCGCGACCTCGAAGGACCCGCGCCCGGGAGGGCCGGCCCCCCCTACCGCGGCGGATACCCGCTCAACGACCGGTACCGCTCCAGCAACGCCCTCTGCCGGGTGTCCGGCGGGACCTCCTGACCGTCGATGAAGACCCGCTCGGCCGCGGTGGTCACCTCGAAGGGGTCGCCCGACCAGACCACGACGTCCCCCACGTTGCCGCTCTCGAGCACACCGTAGCTGCTCGCCAGACCGAACACGCGTGCGGGCGTGACCGTCACGGCGCGGAGCGCGGTCTCGTAGTCCATGCCGTACGAGACGGCCATCCCGGCCTCCTGACGCAGGTTGCGTACGTTGGCCACATCGAACGTGGAGAGCACCACCTCCACCCCCGCCTCGGCCATGCGGGCGGCATTCTCGTAGGAGATGGCCAGTGTCTCGAAGGTGGGCAGGTTCACGGTGGCGTTGGTGATCACCGGCACCCGGGCGGCGCGCAGCTCGTCCGCCACCATCCATCCCTCGCCCGCCCCGGCGATCACGAGCTGCAGCCCGTATTCGTCCTTGAGCTGGAGCGCCGCCAGGATGTCGCTGGCGCGATGGGCGCTCACGACGAGTGGCAGATCGCCCCGCACGACGGGCACGAGGGCCTCCAGGTCCAGCCGCCCGAGCGCGTACGGACGCCGTCGGTTGCCTTCGTACGCCTCGCGGTTGCGCGCGTAGTCGCGTGCGTCGTCCAGGGCCTCGCGCAGAAGCAGCATCGCCGCCGCGCGCGACCCACCCGCGGCTGCCGCGCCGGACTCCCCGAGCGTGGCGTACATGGCCACGGGGGAGCGCTCGACCATCGCCGACGCGCTGGCTCCTCCCAGATTGATGTACATGCCCTGGCCCTGCAGCACGCTGCCGAACGACTGCGGCGCGACGATGGCGCGCGTGATGCCGTCCACGCGAGTGACCGCCACGTTGGTGGCGAAGGGATTCAGCGCGTCGCGGAGCTGGAACGCGGCCGAGATGTGGTCGTTGCTCTCGCCCCGGTCCACCGTGTTGGATTCGGCGTCCACCTCCGTCACGCCCAGTCCGGTGAACGCGTCGAAGAAGCCGGCCGTCACCACCTTGCCGGTCGCGTCGACGCGCGTGGCGCCGGTGGGCACCGTGGCATTGGCACCGACGGCCGCGATCCGGCCGTCCACCAGCACCACGGTGCCGTTCTCGATCACCTCGCCCGTGCCGGTGTGCACCTGGCCGCCGGTGATGGCGATGGTCTGCGCCGCGAGCGGCGCCGCACACAGCGACGCGAGGAGAAGCGCCCCCGCGTACGCGGAGCCCAACCCGCGCCCGAGGCCTTCATTCCAGCGGATCATCGCGCACCTCCCCGCGGCAGGATGCCGGTCATGAAGTCTCCGTTCAGCAGGGGATCGGGACTGCTGCGATCGTAGATCAGCGCGCCGTCGATGAAGACCAGCTCCGCTTTGGCGTAGACGCTGAATGGATCGCCCGACCACACCACCACGTCCGCGTGCTTCCCGGGCGTGAGCGAGCCGGTCACGTCGTCGATCCCGAGCGCGCGCGCGGGATTGATGGTGATCCACTGGATCGCGTCCTCGTGGTCCACGTCCACGCCCGCTCTCTGCCCGGCCGCCATGGCCTTGGCGGCGTCCTGGTTGAGGCGCTGGATGCCGTGCCCGTCGTCCGAGTGCACGATGGCGCAGGCGCCCGCTTCATCCACCAGGGCGATGTTCTCCTTGATGCCGTCGTAGGCCTCCATCTTGAAGCCCCACCAGTCCGACCACATGCTGCCGCAGATGCCTTCCTCCGCCAGCAGGTCGCGGACCTTGTAGGCCTCCACGGCGTGGTGGAAGGACGCGATGTCGTAGCCGAACTCGTGGGCCACGTCGATCATCGTGGCCATCTCGTCCGCCCGGTAGCAGTGGTTGTGCACCAGGATGTCGCCGTTGAGGACGGCGGCCAGCGTCTCGAGCTGCAGGTCGCGGTTGGGCTGCGCCGCGGGATCGGCGCCGTTGTCCCGCCACTGCTTCCAGTCCCGCAGATAGCGCTCGGCGCGGATCCAGGCGGCCCGGTATCCGGCGACGTTCCCCATCCGCGTGGACGGTCCGCGGTTCGCGTACACGCGCTTGGGGTTCTCGCCGCACGCCATCTTGAGGCCGTGGGGAGCGCCCGGGAACTTCATGGCCTGGTAGGTGCGCGCGGGGATCGGCTTCACGGTGACGCCCCGTCCGCCGATCAGGTTGGCCGAGCCCGGCAGCACCTGCAGGGCGGTGACACCCCCCGCCACCGCGTGCCCGAATCCGGGATCCTGTGGCCAGATGGAATGCTCCGCCCACACCTCCGCCGTCACCGGGTTGGTGGCCTCGTTCCCGTCGGACACGCCCGCCACACCCGGCGAGGGATAGACCCCCAGGTGGGAGTGCGTGTCGATCAGCCCGGGCGTGACCCACTTGCCCGCCCCGTCGATCACGGTCGCGTCGGCCGGGGCGCTCACGGCGGTGCCCACCTCCACGATCTCCCCGTCGCGGAGCAGGACCGAGGCGTTCCGGAGGATGGGGCCCTCCGCCGTCACGACGGTCGCGTTCCGGATCAGCGTGGGCCGCGACGGGAACGGCGCGTACGTGGACGGGAAGGGATCGGGGAACAGCGGTGCCGAGGCGTCCGCTGCGGCCGTGTCCGGCCGGGGCGGCCCGGCGGGGGTGCCCTGCCCGCCCGCACAGGCGGACGTCAGGACGGCGATCGGGAGGACGCCCTTCAGGCGTGCCAACATCGGACCTCCGGGACGGAGCACGGGTCGCGCGGGCCGGAGCCGGACGCGGTGGAGCCGCACCCGGTCGCGGGCCGCACGCTCGAATCGGGGGTGCTGATACGGCGGAGCGCGGTCGTGAGGTCCACCTGGGTGTGCGGGAACCGCGGAGGTGGGAGCCGGCCACGGCCGCAACCGGCCGGGGGCGAAGGGTGTCGGACCCTGAGGGACCCTCTTCCGGAGCCGAGATGCCGCCCACCCTGACCGTCCGTGCCCTGAGCCTGATCCTGCTGCTGGCCGCCCCGGCTGCGCTCGCGGCCCGGCAGGCCGAGGACCCCGACGTCGACGAGCTCGTTCGCCGTCACGTCGAAGCGCGCGGTGGCGCCGCGGCCATCGCCGCCATCCGCACACTGGTCTACCGCAACGGCCGCTACCGCGAGCCGGGCTTCGAGGGCAACGGCCGGTCCACCATGAGCTTCATGCGCCCCTACTACCGGGTGGTGGGCGATCCCGACCGGCCGGGCGCGTACCTGGAGGGCTACGACGGGAGCGCCTGGGAGTGGTACGCCGACCCCGGTGTGGTGGTGCGCACGGTGGGTGCCGCGGCCGGTGCCGCGCGGCGGGGGGCGGACTTCGAGGGCCGCCTGGTGGACTACCGGGCCAAGGGCTCGACCGTGGTCCTGGGCGAGCCGTCCGTGATCGATGGCCGTCCTGCCCACCGCCTCACGCTGACCACCCGGGACGGCTTCCGGAGGGACTACTTCCTGGACGCGGAGACCGCGCTGATTGTGGCCGAGCGCTACGTGGCTCCGGTCCATGCCTTCGGCGCGCCGGTGCGCTCCGAGGTGCGCGTCGGCGACTACCGCCGCGTCGCCGGGGTGCTCTTCGCCTTCCGCTTCCGGGAGGTGGACCTGGAGACGGGGGCGCTCCTGAACGAGATGCAGTGGGGCGACGTGGAGGCGAATGTCGACCTCCCGCTCGAGCGCTTCACGCCGCCAGGGTTCGAGCGCACGCCGATGCAGCGCTTCCTCGAGGGGCTCTACGCGGAGCGAGCCGACGAAGACGCCGTGCTGTGGACCTATGCCGAGTTCCGGCGTGCACACCCGGACATGGACACCGAGCCCGGGGTCGCCTTCATCGGCTACCAGATGCAGAAGATGGGGGACACCGGAGTGGCGGTGCGGTTGCTGGAGGCCAACGCGCGCGACCACCCGGAGTCGAGCCCGGCCGCGTTCGCCCTCGGCCGGGCGTATGCCTCGCACGGGATGACGCTGGCCGCCCGGCGGGAGCTGGAGCGGGCGCTGGCGCTGGATCCGGGCAACGAGCGGGCGCGGGAGGCACTCGCGGCCCTGCCGACCCCTGACGCGTAGGACAGCCGAGGCGCAACGCTGCGCGACGTCAGGAACCGTTCCGTTCCAGCTCGGCCGTCCAACGGGCCACCTCCGCAGGCCGACCCGCCGCCTGACTGAAGGTGATCAGTTGCTGGACCGCATAGCGGACGTTGGGGTGGGTCGTGTCCCCTGCGCTCGCCTCCAGGTAGTTCGCGCGGACCTCCATCAGCGTCGTCTCCGCACCGTCCACGTCCCCGTTGAGGAACCGGACCCGGGCGTACGCGATGAGCAGGTTGTTGAGCGTCTGCGATCCGGTCGCGAGCTCCATCCGAGCCTGCGGAAGCCGCTCGTCCGCGAGCGCGAGCGCGTGCTCGGGGTCGTCCGCGCCCAGCGCGATCAGCAGGTTGGTCAGCGCGAAGTAGTAGGGAAGGCCGCCGCTCGGGGTTGCCAGCTCGGTTGCACGCTCCAACAACGACCGCGCCTCCTGCATGCGTCCCAAGCGACCCACCGTGAACGCGACGTTCTGCAGGGCCACCAGCGTGGTCGGTGCACCCTCGCCGTAGCGCGCAGCGTATGCGTCATAGACCTGTCTCTGGTGGGCTTCGGCCTCCTCGGCACGTCCCGTCATCGCCAAGAGGGTCGCGTAATAGCCTTTCGTCTCGTCCGTGAGCAGGTGATCGGGCCCCAGGAGCCGTTCGGCGTCCTCATGGGCCTCGCGCGCCAACGGAAGCGCTTCGTCGAATCGGTGTGCGGCGCTCAGTGCCACCGTGAGCATCCCGCGCGGAGGGATCGTTGCGGGCGTGCCGACCCCGAACGCGGCTTCGGTCCGCTCCAGCAAGGCTCGCGCGATCCGCTCGGCCGTGTCGACCTCCCCTCCGCGTGCGAGGCCACCAACCGCGGCGGACAGCGCATCGACCTCGAGTGGGCTCCGGACGCCGCCCGCGAGCAGGCCCTCCGCTCCCCGACGGGCGAGATCGATCCCTTCGCGCACACGCTGCGATTCCAGGACCAGGAGGTTTCCCTGGAATGCCATGAGGACATGGGTGGTCGGGTCGTCCGGTCCCAGCACCGACTCGGCGCGGGCGGTGGCGGAGTCCAGACCCGAGATGGCCTCCGAGACCTCTCCGAGCTGGAACCGGGCGTGGCCGAGGGGTCCCCAGAGCGCCAGCACGGTCGGGTCGCTGGCGCCGTGGGTGGCGACATATCCAGCGATGATCTCGCGGATGGTGGGAACCAGCTCCGCGAAGCGGCCCTGACGATTGAGGCCGAACACCCGGGCGAAGTGGGCCGGGTAGGCCTCGTGCGAGTACCGTTGGCCCAGACGCGCGTAGGTGGCGACGGCGGAGTCGGCGATGGCGAGGCCGAGGTCGACCAGCCCCTGGTTCACGTAGGTCTGCCCGATCGCGGCCAACAGCCCGGCCCGGATCTCGGGTTCCTCCGCCATCGCGGTATCGAGCGCCCCCACCGACGCGCGCAACACCTCCTGCAGGCCCACGTCCGCGCCCAGCCGGAACGGATCGGCCGACGAGAGCGTCTCCTGCATGAACCGATTGATCGCGCTGGCCTTGCGCGCCTCCAATCGAGCCAGCCGCGCCTGGTCGGTGGCCCGCCGACCCTGATGCAGCGTGGCCGCCATTCCAGCGACCAGCGACACGATGACCAAGACCGAGAGGGCGACCGCTGCGCGATTCCGTTGCACGAACTTGCGCATCCGGTACCCGCGGTCCTCGCCGTGGGCCCGGACCGGTAACCCCGTGAGATGATTGCCCAGGTCTCCGGAGAGCTCGGCCACCGACGCATAGCGTCGTTCGGGCTCCTTCCGGAGCGCCATCATCACGATGTCGTCGAGCTCGCGGGGAAGCCGCGCGCCCTGCGGAAGGTCGGGGCCGGGCCCCGGCGCGGACCCGACGGGCGCGTTCGTGCCCGTCCGCGTGGACCGACGCGCCTCTCCGGGGGTCATCGGATCGTCTCGAAGCACGCGAGCCATCAGGGCGCCGACGCCGTCGGTTCCCGCGAATGGAGGGCGGCCCGCGAGGAGCAGGTAGAGGAGCGCGCCGAGCTGATAGACGTCCGTGGCCGTGGTCAGCGGCTCGCCCTTGAACTGCTCCGGTGCGGCATAGTCCGGAGTCAGAGGGGCCCCGCCCATCCGGGTGAGGCCCTCCTCCGGCTCCGGACTCAGCGCCTTCGCGACGCCGAAGTCCAACAGCTTGGGTCGCCCGTCCTCGGTGACGAGGATGTTGGAGGGCTTGATGTCCCGGTGCAGGACCAGACGACTGTGGGCGTGCTCGACCGCAGCGCACACCTCCCGGAACAGCCAGATCCGGTCCTCGATGGAGAGGCCCCGCGCTTCGCACCACGTGTGGATCGGCACTCCGTCCACGTACTCCATGACCAGATAGGGCAGCCCGTCCTCCGCGGTGCCCCCGTCCAGGATGCGCGCGATGTTCGGGTGCTCCAGGCGGGCGAGAAACCGACGCTCCAACGTGAAGCGCTCCACGCCCCGATCATCGAGGGAGCCCAGCCCGAGCGTCTTGATGGCCACCCGCTGATCGAAGGTGCCGTCGGTCCGGTGTGCGGAGTACACCGTCCCCATCCCGCCCCGCCCCACGATTCCATCGATGGTCCACGGGCCGATGCGGCGCCCCAGCCAGGGGGCCGGGTCCAGCGGCGCGGACAGGTCCACCCCATCCACCGAGAAGGCGACCGTCGCGTCCCGGTCGTAGGCCAGGAGGGACTCGACCTCCGCGCGCAACAACTCGTCGCCCGCGCACAGCTCCGTGAGCAGCGCAGGCCGCTCCTCGTCGCTGACCTCGAAGCTGGCCTGGAAGACCTCCCGAGCACGTCTGAACAGGTCGTCCGTCATCTCCTCCTCGTGCGATGCCGGGGTACGGCCGGCCCGGCCGAACATGGCAGGTTCGGACCGGGCCGGCACGCGATTCCTCGGAAGAGCATTCCGGCGTCAGGGCACGGTGTAGACGCGCACCGCGCCGCGCAGACCGCCTTGGGGGTAGCCCCGCAGGCCGGTCGCAACGGTATGGCCGTCCGCCGACAGCGCCACGGCCCAACCCAGGTTGTCGGTCGGCTGGTCACCCATGATCTCCATGCCCGCCTGGATCCACGCCGAACCGGTCCAGTCGTAGAGCGTCAGGGTTCCGTTGGTGTTGGTGCCCGCGAAGGGACGACCGATGGCGATCCGGCTGCCGTCCGCCGAGAGCGAGATGGGCATGTGCAGGTTGAACGCCGCCGGTACGCTGAAGTCCGGCCCCATCTGCACCCAGGTGCCGGCCACCAGCTCGAACACCTTGGCGTAATCTCCCGACTGGGCGCCCCAGCCCGCGACGCGGGTGCCGTCCCGGGAGATCGAGACCGCCATTCCGAACAGCTCGTTGCTGCCGTTGCCGTTCCCGTCCATGTCCTGCCCCACCTGAACCCACGCCGAGCCGCTCCACGCGTGGACGCGCACCTGACCCGCCCCGGAGCCCGCGCCGTCATTCCCTTGTGCGCCGACGGCCACGCGGTCGCCACCTCCCGAGAGGTCGACCGAGACGCCCGATCTGTCCCCCGGTGCTTCGCCCATGATGTCGGTGCCGAGTTGCGACCAGGCACCTCCGCTCAGCGCATACACCCGCACCGCACCTTCGGCGTTGCCTACCGTGCCGGCGTTGGGGACACCCACCGCAACGCGGTCCCCGGTCGTCGACAGTGCGACCGAGTAGCCCAGCTGCCGGCCGGTGTTGCCGGAGATGGTCGAGCCCACCTGGTTCCAGCCGCTTCCCACGTATTCGTAGACCTGGACGGTGCCGCCGTTGCCGTTGGCCCGGTGACGCCCGATGGCGATCCGGTTTCCATCGCCCGAGATGGCGATGGTGTTCTCCTCACCGATGAGCTGGCCCGCCGAGCCGCCGTCGAAGTCGGCACCGAGCTGGTCCCAGGACGTGCCGCTCCATTCGAAGACACGCACGTGCCCGGACTGGTTGAGGTTGCCGCTGTTGGTCGGCGCCCCCGCGACGATCCGCGTGCCGTCGTCGGAGATGGCGAGCGCGCGGCCGAACTGGTCGTTCACCGCCTCACCCAGGATCGTCGACCCGAGTGGGCCGGCGGCGGCGGCGGTCGGGTTGACCTGGCGGCTCGTGGACCCCGAGGCGCCGCCGTTGTCGGTCACGGTGAGCACGACATCGAACGAGCCCGCGGCGGCGTAGACGTGCGTCGCCGTCGCGCCGGCCGCCGACGTGCCGTCCCCGAAGGTCCAGGCATACGAGGCCACGGTGCCGTCGGAGTCGGAGGACGCCGCACCGTCGAACGAGCAGGTCAGGTCCGTGCAGGTGAACGTGAAGCTCGCCGTGGGGGATTGATTCGGCGCATCCCCCGGGCCGGTGCTGTCCCCGGAGCAGGCCCCGAGCACCAGGACACAGACCATCGAGGCAAACACCCAGCGAAGATGCGGGCGAACGGTTGTCGCGACCCGCTGCAATGAGGTCGGCATGACGCCACTCCAGGCTCACCGTTGTCGTGCGATCGGTGACGTTCGAGTCGCGCCTGCGAGGGGTGCCCGCGCCTGTGACTCGCCGGCCGCGCGGCCGGGCCCGATCGGTGGATCGTCCAGGACGCGGGGTGGCGGCCGAGATGGGATCATGGGGGTCGCCGGCGGGCCCGCGCTCGGCGCGGGGCCGGGGACGTGTCAGCGTTCCAGTTCGCGCTTCAGCCAGGCCCGGGCGTGGCGCCAGTCCCGCTTCACGGTCGGCGTGGAGATCCCGAGCAGGTCGGCGACCTCCTCCACGCTCAGCCCCGCGAAGAAGCGCAGCTCCACCACGCGTCCCTGGCGCGCATCGAGCTCGGTCAGCCGCTCGAGGGCTGCGTGGAGCGCCAGCACGTCGACGTCCCCGGTGGGAGAGAGGGACAGATCCTCGTGCAGGGTGAGCGGGTCTCTGCCCCCACCCCGCTTCTCCGCGCCGCGGGATCGGGCATGGTCCACCAGGATCCGTCGCATGGCGGATGCGGCGATCGACATGAAGTGGGACCGATTCTGCCATTCGGAGCGCCGTTGTCCCGCCAGGCGGATGAACGCCTCGTGCACCAGCACGGTCGCCTGCAGCGTGTGGCCTGGGCGCTCGCGCGCCATGAACGACCCGGCCAGGCGGCGCAGCTCGCGGTAGATCAGGGGATAGAGCTGGTCTCCCGCATGGGGATCGCCGGACTGGAAGTCCCGGAGCAGACGGGTCACCCCCCCGGGGTCGGGCTGGGCGTCGGGACCGACGTCCCCGGCAGCGGCGTCGGAGGGAGGGGGGGACTCAGGCATCCGGCAGAGTGCGGCGGCGCCATCCCGGGGTCAATCCGGGCCCCGGGGGCCCTTCCTTCGCTCGCTCCCGCGGTTGACACGGCCCGGGCAGCCCCGCGTATGCTTTCCTGCGGCACACCCCGTGGCTCCGGACCCATGCCCCGTCTCTGCTTCCTGTTCCTGGTCGCCCTGGCTTTGGGCCCCCCCAGCGCCGCCTTCGCCCAGGAAGCGGAGGCGCGCGTCGTCCTGTACGGCCGGGTCACCGACGCCGAGACGGGTCGCGCCGTCCCCGACGCGGAGGTCCGGCTGGGCGAGGCGCTCTCCGTCACCGACGCCCAGGGCCTCTTCTCCTTCGAGGCCGTGCCGGCGGGCCGCTACCTGGTGAGCGTCGAGCACCTGGGCTTCGGCACCTTCGAGGAGGCCGTGGACCTGGTGCCGCCCACGATCTCGCTCCGCATCCGCATCTCGGCCACCGCCATCCAGCTCGACCCCGTCGTGGTCACCGCGCTCGGCCGGGACGAGCAGCGTGCCCGCAGCAGCGGTAGCCAGCGCAATGTGGTCACCCGCGAGGAGATCGCCCAGTCCCAGGGCACCGGCACCGATCTGGGCCGCGTGCTGGCGCGCAGCGTTCCGGGCGTGCAGCTCCGGCAGGCCCCCACGATGGGCGCACCCATCTGCATCGAGTTCCGGGGCGCGCGCACGCTGGACCCGAGCGCCGGCTGCAACGAGCCCATGGTCTTCCTCGACGGCGTGCGCGTCTCCGCCCCGCGCTTCCTGTATGCCTCGCTCCCGCTGGAGGAAGTCGAGCGCATGGAGATGATCCCGCCCGGCGAAGCCGGCGTGGGCTACGGGGCGGACTCCCGCTTCGGTGTCCTGCTGATCACCACGCGCACGGCCGCGAGCATCCGCGGAGAGCCCGAGGGACGCGTCGCCTTCCGCGGCACGGACCGCGCGTACGACTGGTCGCTGGAAGGCCAGGACTACGGGTGGGAGAAGGTCTTCCTGACCGCCGCCGTCGCGAATGCGGCGGGGCTGGCGCTGGGCGTCGTGGCCGGGCGGAGCTGCCTGTCGTTCGACGGGCTGTCCAACCACTTCTTCGAATCCGAGTGCGGCTCGTTGGCCACGGCGGGAGCGCGTCTGGCCCTGGTGGGCTTCCCGCTGCTGGGCACCACCTTGGGCGCGCGCTGGTCGGGGGACACCGACCTGTCCCGCGGCCGCTGGGCCCACACCCTCCTGGGCGCCGCGCTGGTCGGGGTCCCGGGCTACATCCTCGCCGCTTCGGGCGGCGAGGATGCCTTCGGGGGGGCGTCCTGGGCGGGTGGCGCGTTCCTCCTGGTGGGGGTGCCGGCCGTCGCCACCCTGGCCGACCGCCTCTTCCGCACCGTCCGCTGAACCGGAGCGCGCGTCAGCGCGCTCCGGCCCGGGCTCCCGCTTCCAGCTCGTCCGCGATGCGCGCCAGGCCGTACAGGTCGCGCAGCGCTTCCAGGATGCCGCGCGCATCGACGGCCACCGAGCGCGCCGTCTCGGTCAGGTAGATGTAGTCGCCCGTCAGGCTCTCGATGTTGCCGTCGAAGACCAGCCCGACCACCCGCAGATCCTGGTCCACCACGGGCGAGCCCGAGTTGCCGCCGATGATGTCCGCGGTCGACACGAAGTTGAGCGCGGTGGACAGATCGAACGACGACGGCGGCTTCACCCACCGGTCCGGCAGCGCCCAGGGATTGGTGCCGCCTTCGGCGCCGTTGAAGGAGTAATAGCGGTCGTAGAGCCCGTAGAACGTGGTGTGCGGGGGTGCCAGCGTGCCGTTGTAGCGGTAGCCCGACACCACGCCGTCCGCGATGCGGAGAGAGAAGGTCGCGTCGGGCGGCACGTTCGTGCCGTACACGTCGAAGCGGGCCTGACCGAGCTGCACGCGCAGCTCCTCCTCGGTGGCGCTGAGCGGTCCGATGCCCTCCTGGAAGGGTCCGATCAACCCGAACATGCGCTGCACGAGCTGCATGGCCGGATCGCCGGGATTCAGCGTGCCGGACTCGAGCGCCTCGACCGCCGACGCGGAGTCTGAGAGCGCCGACCCCTGGATGATCATCGCCGCCGCGCCTTCGGGTGAACGCCCCTGCAGCAGCGCCTGCACCTGGGGATCGTCCTCCCCGTAGTTGCGGATCAGATCCTCGAAGCGCGCCTCCAGCAGCAGCTCGTCCAGCTCCTGCGGGTAGTCGGGCACCGCCATGAACTCGTCCAGCGCCTCCTGCACCGCCTCCGCCGGTGCGCCCTGTGCGCGCGCCCCCAGGACCTGGAAGGCTGGCAGCACGCGGGCGAGCGTGGCGGAGCCGTAGGCGGGAACGTTGAAGCCCAGGAAGGAGCCGAAGCCCGCAGCATAATCGCCTTTGGCCTCCTGGATCTCCGCCATGCGCTCCACCAGGCCACCGTACTCCGCGCGCAGCTCGGGGTCGGACTGGATGGAATCCAGGAAGCTCTGCTCGTAGTCGCGGCGCTTGGCGAGGATGACCGGGTCGTGCAAGCCCTCGATCACGCCCCGATAGGACTTCTGCGAGTTCTGCAGGCTGAAGATCTCGTTCCGCAGGTCGAGCGCCTCGGCCGTCTCTGGATCACGCGCGTAGTACGCCTCCAGCGCCTCGATCCGGGAATCGATGAACTCGAGCACCTTCTTGTCGCCGACGTCGCGGCGGAACTCGAGCTCGGCCACGGTCTGGATGCGCGACGTGGAGCCAGGGTTGCCGATGACAAACACGGCGTCGCCTTCGGAGATGCCGTCGGTGCTCCAGCGGAAGTAGACGTCACGTGTGTCGAGCGGCTGCCCGTTGTCGTACACGCGCAGGAAGCTCATGTCGAGGTTGTAGCGCGGGTACGTGAAGTTGTCGGGGTCGCCGCCGAAGAAGCCGATCTGGAGCTCCGGCGCCATCACCAGCCGCACGTCCGTGTAGCGGCGGAAGATGTACGCCGAATAGCGGCCGCCGTCGTAGAGCGTGACGATCTCCACGTGGTAGCCGCCGTCCTCCCCGCCCCGCTCCTCCAGCAGGCTCTCCTCCAGCTCCTCGATGCGCGCCTGGCGGGCCTCGCCGCGGGCCTCGTCGTCCGTGATGCCCTGCTCGGCCGCGCGGATCTCGCCCGTCACGTCGCGGATCTCGACGAGCTGATCGGCCTCGAAGTCCTCGATGGGCCGCTCGTCCTGCTGACGGCGCGCGAGGAAGCCGTCGTCCAGGAGCGTTTCCCCCTCCTCGGTGACGGCCGAGACGTGATCGCGCGCGCAGTGGTGGTTGGTCATGACCAGCCCGTTCGGCGACACGAACGAGGCCGAGCAGCCCGGGATGCGCAGCGCGCCCAGACGGGCGCGCGCGAACCAGGCCGAATCCGGCTGGAAGCCGTAGGTGCGCGCGAAGTACTCGCTGGGCGGGAAGTCGAACGTCCACATGCGACCGTTGTCGAAGACCCCGGCGCGCACCGTGTCCAGACCGGGCACGGCCTGCACCGCGGGCGCGGGTGTGCCGGCGGGCTCGGGCGCGGACACCACGGCCGTGTCGGGCTGGTCCGTCGCGACCGGGGCCGGCATGGGGGCGCTGCGCGGTTCGGCGGCGGGCCCGCTCGCGCAGGACCCGAGCACGAACAGCACAGGAAGGACGAGCCCGGCGTGGAGGCGGGCGGGACGCGAGGCGGCGGTCATGGAGTCTCCCTGGGACGGCGGCGGCGGAGCGCCGGCGAGGCAGCGGCGGACCGGGGTGGCGGTCACGCCTTCAACACGGCGGTGACGAACCGCTCACCGCCTTCGACATGGACGTTGTGGCCGGCCTTGGGCACGACCTCGAGGTCGGCCCGGGGAAAATGGCGGACCATCTGCTCGAAATCTCCCTCCCGGACATAGTTCGAGCCACCCCCCACGATCAGGCGGGTGGGGCCGTCGAAGCGGTCCTCGGGGCGGAGCGGCGGCGCGGTGAACAGCGGCAGCTGACGCTTCAGCAGCTCCAGGTCCACCTGCCAGCGGTAGGCGCCCTCGTCCGTGCGATCGAGGTTGGTGAGCAGGAACAGACGGTGGGACCAGCTCGGGATGGCCTCCGCCATCTGGTCCTCGGCGTCCTTGCGCTGCGACACGCGGGACAGATCCACGCCCAGCATGGCGTCCAGCGAGCGGTAGTCCGGGGTGTAGGCGCGGGGCGCGATGTCCAGCACGAACAGCCGCTCCACCCGCTCCGGGTGCCAGCAGGCCAGGCACATGGCCACCTTCCCGCCCAGGCTGTGCCCCATCAGCGTCACGCGCTCCAGGCCGTGGGCGTCCAGGGTGTCGAGCACGGCCGCCACCATGGCGGGATAGTCCGCCGGCTCCAGGGCCGGCGAGGCGCCGTGGTTGGGCAGATCCAGCGCCAGGACGTGGTGGTGCTCGGCCAGGCGCTTCCCGGTGCTGGTCCAGTTCCGGGACGAGCCGAGCAGTCCGTGCAGCACGACCAGCGGTGGCCGGCCCGCGCCCCCCAGGTCGGCGGCGTGCAGGATCAATCCGCGCCTGCCTGCGCCTTCGCCTCGATCAGGCGATCGAAGAACTCCTCGAAGAGCTCGAGCGGGGCCGCGCCTTGGACGGGATAGCCGTCCACGTAGAACGTGGGCGTCCCGCGCACGCCCAGCTTGCGCGCGGCCTCGTTGGCCTGGTCCACGCCGGGCTCGGGCTCGCGCGCGCTCATGCAGGCATCGAAGGCGGCCACGTCCAGACCGGCCTCGCGGGCCACCCGCTGGAAGACGGCCGCCGCGTCCCCGGTGCCCTTCCAGTCGCGCTGGGCCGCGAAGAGACCCGCGCGCATGGCGTCCCAGCGGTCCTGCGCGAACGCGCACTCGCCCGCCAGCGCCGCTTCCTGGGCGTTCGGGAACATCCCCACGTTGAAATGCACGGTCCGCCAGAAGATCTGCCCCTCCGCCACGTACTTGGAGCGCAGCGTGGACCAGGTCTCGTCGTGGAACTTCTTGCAGTAGCCGCACCCGAAGTCGGTGAACTCGACCACCTGGATCGGTGCCTCCGGGTCCCCTTGCGCGTGCCCGAGGCCGGAGACGTCGACCACCTGGGGCTCGGCCGGGCGGAGCGGCTCCGCGAGCACCGGGGCCGGGATGCCGGCCTGGGCCGTGGTCAGGGCCGCACCCGACTCGGCCTCGGCGCCGCTGCAGGCGGCGAGGAGCGGAGCGGCCAGGAGCGCCACCAGGGCGGTACGGACGGGGATGCGGGCCATCAGGGTTCCAGGGTGATGAGCTGTCCCATCTGGGCCAGCGTGGCGGTGAGCGCGGCGAAGCGCCCGGTCACGAGTAGAAGCCCCACGAGCACGAGGAAGGTTCCGGCCACGCGCTGCAGGGGCCCGCTCCACCGCCGGAGCCCCTGCGAGGAGCGCAGGAACCGGCGCAGACCGAGCGCGGCCGCCACGAAGGGGACGCCCAGACCGATCGCGTAGGTCCCGAGCAGCAGGCTCCCCCGCCCGATCGAGCCCTCCATGCCGGCCATGAACAGGATGGTGGCCAGCACCGGGCCGATGCAGGGCGACCACCCGGCTCCGAAGACGATCCCCGCCAGCAGCGCGCCGAGCGGCCCCGTGGGCCGGGCGGCCGCATGGAAGCGGCGCTCCCGGGACAGGAACAGGGACCGGAACGCCCCCAGCATGTGGAGCCCCATGACGATCACCACCACCCCGCCCACCCGCTGGATCCACGGCAGGGCGCGGCCCAGGGCCTGCCCGGCCGCGGTGGCCGCCGCGCCCAGGGACATGAACACCAGCGCGAACCCCAGCACGAACATCAGGGAGGAAAGCAGGGCGGTGCGGGTGGCCGCCGCCTCCCCTTCGGACAGCTCCTCGAACGTGAGCCCCGACACCACGGCCAGGTAGCTGGGCACGAGCGGGAAGACGCACGGGGACAGGAACGAGACCAGGCCGGCCAGGAAGGCGAGCGGGAAGGAGACGCCGAAGTCCATCGCGAAAGCGAGAGCGGCCGCGCGGGCCGTCAGGCCTGTCCCTGCCAGCGCCCGGGCGCCCGGGGCGCGCCTTCGCGCACCACGACCGTGCCCACGATCTTGTCGTGGATGCCCTGCCGGTTGGGATCCCACAGGATCTGCGCGAAGCCGAGCAACCCGGTGGCCACCCCGGCCGCGTAGCCGCCCGCCCGCTCGAAGGCGTGGAACCAGCCGATGGGCTGCCCGTCCAGCCGGATCACCCGGATGCCCAGCGCGCGCTTCCCCGGCGTCTGGCCCTTCATCAAGGTCGTGAGCGACGCGAAATAGAGCGCGCCCCACCCGAAGGTGAGCCCCAGCTCGTCCACGGTGCTGAGCAGCCACCCGAAGAGGCCGCCTTCCTCCTCCTGCTCCCGCAGCGCGCGGCGGGCGGCGGTCAGATCGTCTTCCAGGTCGCTCGCCTCATCGCGCGCGTCGCTCAGCCGTTCGTTGAGCACGCCGAGGGAATCGGCGGCAAGCTCGCGTCCGAGACGGGCGCGCAAGCGGGTCAGCGCCCGCTCGTCCTCGGCGTCCAGCGAGTCGGCGGCCTCGAGCGCGCGCATGCGCGTCCAGGCTTCGTCGAGCGGGATGGAGTCGGTCGCCTGCGCGCTGACCGCTGCCTCCGGTGGAGCCGACTCCGCGTCCAGTGCCGCCGCGATGCGTGCCATGGCCGCGTCGGCATCGAACTCCGGATCGTCCGGGAAGCGTGCGCGCACCAGCTCCAGCGCGGCGTCGGGGTCCGCGTCCGACGTCCGCAGCGCCAGCTGCGCCAACTCCATCCCCAGCGTCACCGCCTCGTCCTCCGTCTCCACGCTGCGCAGCGCGATCGCGGCCCCGCCCGCGGCCACGGCCTCGCCCAGGCTCACGGGCGCGCCCGGGGGTGTGAGCTCCTCCGCGCCTCGGGTCAGCATGCGCTGCAGGGCACCGGTGGAAACGACGATCGTGACCAGCAGGATCACGGCGCCCAGACAGCCCAGGGAGAGCTGGAACGCGCGGCCCACACGTGTGACGTCCTTGCTCCTGCGGGTGGCCCCGCGGAAGAAGGCGACGCCGGCCAGCACGCCCAGGATCTGCCAGGAGAGCTGCGAGACGATGCCGACCAGCACGCCGTCCAGCGCCAGCGCCGCCAGCCGCCGCCCCGCTCCGGCCAGGGGCAGCCCGAGGATCTCCTGGGACAGCTTGAAGGCGTCGGGGGTGACGTGGGTGCGTGGATCCGTGGTCACCGCCATGGCTGGATCCGCAGTGCCGGTCGGTCCGCGCGCATGCCGAGCCTCAGCGGCGCTCCAGCCAGCGTCCGATCAAGACGCCCACGCCGACGCACAGCGCGGCCGCGCCCAGCAGGGTCCGGGCGGCGTTGGGGCTCGTATCCGACTGTGCCGCGCGCGCCCGCCGGAGGTCGAGGCGGACGGACGCAGCGTCATCCCGATCGCCGGTGGCGCCCGGAGCGAGCGGCTCCAGGTCGGAGTGGTCGGCGTCGAACTCGTTGCCACAGGAGGCACAGCTCAGCAGCCCGCGTTCGTGGGCCGTGCGGTTGGCGTACACCAGCTCCGCGCCACACTCCGGACAGGCGAGCTCGGCGGGCAGGGGCCGGATGGCCGCGTAGAGCATGCCCTTGGACATCCCGAGCTCGTCGGCGATCTGGTTGACGCCGCGATCGGAGGTCCAGTAGAGACGGTTCGCTTCGGCGGTCGGATCGGCGGCCGATTCGTCCATGCGATTCCTCCGGGAAGTGCGCTACCTTACGGAAACGCCGCACCAGACGTTGCGAGCCGCAAGGTAGCGGCGCGTCGGGGGGCAGCCAAAGTGCCGGAGGAGGCCATGCGGGGGCGGGACCGGATCCTGGCCAACCTGGAGGAGCTCTATCGCGGGGAGTTCGAGCGCGCCAACACCGGCGAGGAGCCGGCCCGCATGGCGGAGTTGGACTTCGGCTTCCAGCGGGACCAGATCTTCCTGGAGGCGCTCCTGGACCTCAGGGACCTGCTCAGCGCCCTGCCCACGGAGACGGATAGCTCCGGTACCCCCGGATCCTCGCTCCTGGACAAGGCCCAGGCGCTCCGCCGCCTCACCCGGCTGCGGTGAGCGCCCTCCCGGTTCCTCCCCGTGCCACCGCGCCCCTTCCAGATCCCCGTCCATCGGTGACAACCCGCAGGAACGCTCCATGAAGATCTACACGCGCACGGGAGATACCGGCATGACCGGCCTCTTCGGCGGCGGCCGCGTCTCCAAGGCGCACCTGCGGGTGGAGGCCTACGGCTCCGTTGACGAGCTGAACGCGGTGCTGGGTCAGGCCCGCCTGCACCTGGACCGGGAGATCGGGGATCGCGTGCGGATCCTCCAGGCGGACCTGTTCGTCGTGGGGGCCCATCTGGCCACGCCGGAGACGGACGAGCGCAGACCCCGTCCGTCTCTCCCCCCTCTGCCCGGCGACCGGATCGAGGCCATGGAGGCCTGGATGGACGCGGCGGATGAGGAGCTGCCCGCGCTGGAGCACTTCGTCCTCCCAGGAGGGGGTGCGGCAGCCTGCGCGCTGCACGTGGCGCGCACCGTGTGCCGTCGGGCCGAGCGTCGGGTCACGGGCCTCGCGAACGAGGAGGCGGTCGACCCGGTCCTGCTGCGCTACCTCAACCGCCTGGGCGACCTGTTGTTCGTCTGGGCCCGCCTCGCGAACCGGCGGGAGGGGATCGCAGACGTGGAGTGGAGCGGCTGAGGAGCGATCAGCGGCGCAGGGATCGGGGAACACCACCTTTCGTATAGATCATGATCACGCCGCGCGACCCCCCGGTCCCGAAGAGCGCGCCGGCTTCCACGGGACGATAGACCACGATCCGGTCGACGATGTCGTCGGGCAGGTTCATCAGCACCTGGGCGTCCACCTGCCGGGCGCCGTCCAGATAGAAGGCCGCCGACTCGCATCCCGACTTCATGAAGCGGACCTGACCCGAACCGAAGTGGATGCACACGTCCGTTTCGGCGCGGCGCACCACCAGACCCGGGATGGTGGTCTGGAAGAGCAGGTCCATCAGGGTGTTGACGCGCTCCTTGATGGGCTCGAGCTCCTCCGCCGTGATGAGCTGACCCCCGGTCGCGAAGCGTTCGGCCGTGCTGCGGGCTTCGATGTCCACCACCACCGGGTCCAGCTCGATGGCGTCCTCGGCCATGATGATGCCGAGCCGCACACCCACGCCGCTGCCGACGTTGATGACCTCCGTGCGGGAGGCATGGGCGATGTGATCCACCTGGAGCGTGTACTCGCCGGGGTCCACGTCGCGGAAGGAGAAGTCCCCGAACTCGTTCGTGACGGTGAAGTGGTCCGTCCCCCGCAGGCGCACCTCCGCGCCTTCGATGCCCGCCTCCGTGTCCAGGTCCCTTACGGTCCCCACCACGTCGGACTCATCGAGTGAGCCGAGCGCGAAGTCCACGCGGTGCATCTCGGAGGCGCCGAGCTCGAACTCGCGGCGCGGGCTCGCCATCCCCAGGAAGGACGCGACGGCGCTGATGGGGACCGCACGCGGGAGATCACACGCGCGGAACCAGCCCTCGGCATCGGCCTCGATCGGCAGCTCGCGGGGTCGGTTGTCGTCCATCCAGCGCAGCGTCACACGCGCGCGGGGCATTCCCACGCCCGCGGAGGCGTCGACGATCTGGCCGGTGGCACCCGCGGAGCCGGGGTCTCCGGTGTCGAGCAGGCACAGGTTGGCCATGATGGTCGTCATGCTCGGCGTGCTGAGCACGATCGGCTCGGCCTCTTCCGCGCCGACCGCCACGGTCTGCGAGCCCGACGAGATGCCGAGGTGCGCGAGGCGGGAGTGGAAGAAGACCACGGAGTAGGAGCCGGGGGGCAGGTCTTCGAAGCGGAACGTGCCCGCCTCGTTGGTGCGGGCCTGATGCGAGGTGCCCCACAGCACGACCTGGGCACCCGCGAGCGTCTCCCCGGTGGTGCTGTCCCAGACGAAGCCCGTCAGCCGGCCGAGCGGCTCCTGGGCCCCGGCCGCAGGGGCGGCCAGCGCCAGGGTCAGCAGGGACGGGAGGAGCAGACGTCGCATGTCGTCGGGAGTCGGGTCGAAGCCAATGGCCGCCGGCGTCCGGCGGGTGCCCCGCCCGAGGCCCGGTGGCCTGTATCCCTAGGTACGACGCCGTGGGCGGTTGCGCTACAGCGCCGCTGCCGCACCCCCTCCGCCGGAGGCCGGAAATGGCGCGGCGCGGGGCTTGCGAGCCCCTGGGGGTTCCACGAAGATACGGCCCGGACCGCCCGTCGATACGAGAGGATTCCCGTCCATGACGTATATCATTGCCGAGCCCTGCATCGGGACCAAGGACGCCAGCTGCGTCGAGGTATGCCCGGTCGACTGCATCTACGAAGGGGAGGATCAGTACTACATCCACCCCGACGAGTGCATCGACTGCGGCGCCTGCGAGCCGGAGTGTCCGGTGCAGGCCATCTTCCCCGATACGGACGTCCCGCCGGAGTGGACGAACTACATCGAGAAGAACGCGAAGCACTTCTGAGCGCGGCGCGCGGATCGCAGCGGCGGACACGGACCCTTCGGTTCGTGTCCGCTTTCGCTTTGGGGGGCCGGGAGGGCGTGGGGACGGTGCGGAGCGAACGTCCGGGGGCGCTCGGGCAGAGCGCCCGGGAGGAGGGGAGGAACAGCCGGAGCGACGCCAGGGTGGGCTGGCGCCTGCAGCACGCGCATCCGGCTGGGACGCGCGGGCCGATCGGGATCAGATCCCGAGCTCTCTCAACCGGTCGAGGCGGATCTGGCCAGGCACGTCCTCACCCGGCGGTACCACGTCCAGCTCGTCGGGGCGAGGCTGGCGCTGCGCGCGGATGACGAACACGCTTGCGGCCAGCGCCGCCGCGCCCAGCAGTCCGAAAGTCAGCCGTCGAAACATGATTCCCTGCGACTCGTGTAGGGGTCCTCTGATCTCCGGGCAAGCAGGAAGCGTGCCCCGTCGGAAGCGGGCCGGGTCCGCCCGATTGCGGGTCGAACGGTGTCCACGGCGGACGCGGAGCGGACGGGCGACCGGGATTCCCGTCGGCCCGGTTCGGAAACCTGAAGGCGCCGTGCGGGCGCCACGCTCCGCCGCGCGGCTGCCATGGCGCACAGGCTGCGACTGGCGCCCGCCCGCGAACCGGGCGTACCGTTTCCGACGCCCGCGGAGATCGACGCCCTGGATCTCATGGCTCGCGCCCGCCTCCTCCTGCTCGCGTTCTGCATGACCGGTTGCACTGCGCCATCCCCGACGGCCGACCTCCTCCTGCGCGGCGGGACCGTCTGGACGGGTGCCGCCGACGCGGGTCGCGCCGAGGCGCTCGCCATCCTGGGCGGCCGCATCCTCGCGGTCGGCTCCGCGGCCGAGCTGGCCCCCCTCGTCGGTCCCACCACCGAGGTCCTCGAGCTCGAAGGGCGCACGGTCCTTCCCGGCTTCATCGACGCGCACGTGCACTTCATCACGGGCGGCTTCCAACTGGCGAGCGTGGATCTGCGCGGCGCGCGCTCCCCCGAGGAGTTCTCGCGACGGATCGCAGCGTTCGCGGCCACCGTGGAGCCCGGCACCTGGATCACCGGCGGCAGCTGGGATCATGAGGCCTGGGGGGGCATGCTTCCCGATCGTTCGTGGATCGATTCCGTCACACCGGAGCATCCGGTCTTCGTCAGCCGGCTCGATCTGCACATGGCGGTCGCCAACACGCGTGCGTTGGAGCGGGCCGGCGTGGAGGCCGACGCCGTCGATCCACCGGGCGGCACCCTCGTGCGCGACGTGGAGGGTCGCCTCACCGGCGTGTTCAAGGACGAGGCGATGGCGTTGATCGATCGGGCCATCCCCGCGCCCACCGACGCGCAGCTCGATCGCGCGCTGGCCGCCGCGGCGCAGCACGCGCTCTCGCTCGGCGTCACGCAGGTGCACGACATGGGCACCTGGGCGCACTTCGACACCTACCGGCGGGCCCACCAGGCCGGGCGGCTTCCGCTACGCGTCTACGCCGTGGTGCCCATGAGCACGGGGCCGCGCCTGGCCGACCTGGTGTCGCAGGAAGGGAGGGGCGACCCCCGCCTGTGGTGGGGCGGGCTCAAGGCGTTCGTGGATGGCTCGCTCGGCTCGACCACCGCGTGGTTCCACGAGCCCTACACGGACGAACCCGGCACTTCCGGTCTGGTCGTCACCGACCCCACCGAGCTGCGCGCCCGGATCCTCGAGGCGGACGCGGCCGGGCTCCAGACCATCGTGCACGCGATCGGAGACCGCGCCAACGACTGGTTGCTGGACGTCTTCGCGGAGGCGGCGGCGCGCGCCCCCGCGCGGGAGCGCCGTCCCCGGATCGAGCACGCCCAGCACCTCACGGCGGAGGCCATCGCGCGCTTCGGCGCGCAGGGCGTGATCCCCTCCATGCAGCCGTACCATGCGGCGGACGATGGACGTTGGGCCGAGAAGCGCATCGGCGCCGAGCGCATCCGCACCACGTACGCCTTCCGCTCCCTGGCGGAGGCCGGCGCCGCCCTGGCCTTCGGCTCCGATTGGACCGTGGCGCCTCTGGATCCGCTCCTGGGCATCCAGGCCGCGGTCACCCGCCAGACGCTGGACGGCGCGCATCCGGAGGGGTGGGTGCCGGAGCAGAGGATCGACCTGGAAACCACGCTCCGGGCCTATACGTCCGGTGCGGCGCACGCGGGCTACCGCGACGCCGAGACCGGCAGCCTGGAGCCGGGGAAGGCGGCGGACCTGGTGGTGCTCTCCGGAGACCTCTTCGGGACCCCTCCCGAGCGGATCGCGGAGACCCTGGACGTGGATCTGACGCTGGTCGAAGGAACGGCGGCATACCGCCGTAGGTAGGTTTCGCGCTCAGGGAGCGCCGGACAGCACGGGAGCGACGGTGGCGGACAACGACAACACCCCGGTGGCGGGGCTGGAGCCGCTGAGGCAGAAGGCGATCGACGCCCTGTGCGAGACGTTCGCGCAGGACCAGATCACGGTCACCGACTTCGAGCGGCGCGTGGACCTGGCCCACCAGGCCCAGAGCATGGCGGACCTGCGAGCCCTGCTGGACGACCTGCCCAAGGCCCAGACAGCGCTGACCCGGCCCGGCCCGGCCGGCGCCGTCGAGCGTCCACCCCGGATCTCTCCGGCGGGGCGCACCAAAGAGCACGAGATCATGGTGGGCATCTTCGGCGGGACCAGCCGGGTGGGGCACTGGTTCCCGGCGCGGAAGAGTGTGGCCATCGGGATCATGGGCGGCGCCAAGCTGGACTACCGCGAAGCGGACCTCCCGCCGGGTGTGACCGAAGTGACCGCGATCGCCGTGATGGGCGGGGTGGAGATCATCGTGCCCCCGCACGTGATCGTGGACGTGAGTGGCCTGGCCATCATGGGCGGCTTCGATCACCGTTCCGAGGAGCCGCCCACGCACGATCCCGACGCCCCCATCCTCAAGGTGAACGGGTTCGCGTTGATGGGCGGCGTGGAGATCAAGACGCGCTACCCCGGGGAGACGCAGCGCCAGGCCCGCCAGCGGCGTCGCGCTCTCCGGCGCGCCGAGCGCGAGGACGACCGGAGCTGAAGGGTGGGGCGGACGCGTCGGAGACCCCGGCGGCCCACGCTTCCGCATGCACCTGGAGAGGAGCGCATCCATGAAGCGGCGTGAGATCGGGATCGTGTCCGTGCCCATGGATCTGGGGGCCGGCCGGCGCGGCGTCGACATGGGACCCTCCGCCATCCGCATCGCCGGCCTGCAGGAGACGCTCGAATCGCTGGGACATACCGTGCGCGAGGCGGGCCGGGTGGAAGTGCCTTCGCAGGAGCTGGTGGGCGAGAGCGATCCTGACGCCAAGTACCTGCCCGAGATCACCGACGTGTGCGAGCGCACGCGCGACCTGGTCGCGGCGGTACTGGAGCGTGGGCAGGTCCCGCTGGTCCTGGGCGGCGACCACTCGCTGTCCATCGGCTCCGTGGCGGGCGTGGCCGCGCACTACCGGGCGCAGGGGCAGCCCATCGGGCTCATCTGGTTCGACGCGCACGCCGACATGAACACGCCCGACTCGACGCCGAGCGGCAACATCCACGGGATGGCGCTGTCCGTGCTGCTGGGCCAGGGTGCGCCGGCGCTCACGCGGATGGCCGGCGGAGCCCCGGCGCTGCGCGCCGAGCACACGAGCATCGTGGGCGCACGCGACATCGACGCCACCGAGGCGGAGATCGTGCGCGCCTCGGGCGTGCGGGTGTTCACCATGTCGGAGATCGACGACCGCGGCATGGGTGCCTGTGCGGAGGAGGCCATCGCGCGGGCGACGTCCGGTACGGCGGGCTTCCATCTCTCGTTCGATCTGGATGCCATCGATCCCCAGATCGCGCCCGGCGTGGGAACGCCCGTCCGAGGCGGGATCACCTACCGGGAGGCGCACCTCATGTGCGAGAAGGCGGCGCGCACGGGCGGCATCCTCTCCATGGACATGGTCGAGCTGAACCCCGTGCTGGACTCCGAGAACCGATCCGCCCATCTCGCCGTAGGGTTGATCGCCAGCGCGATGGGGAAGACCATCCTGTAGACGCTCGCGCGCATCCGATCACGGCGTCACGGCCCGGTGGCGCCCGCGTACCGACCGACCCTTCCGCCGACACCGCTCGGCTCCGTTTTCCTCACACGTCCCGATGAGGCACGCATCATGGTCGAGCTCTTCCGCAGCCTGCTGCGCATCGTCGCGGGGCTCCTGTTCATGCAACACGGCGCGCAGAAGCTCTTCGGCTGGTTCGGGGGCAACGCCGTCGCCAGCTGGTTCGCGTTCCCGCTGGGCGTGGCCGGCCTGCTGGAGTTCTTCGGGGGGATCCTGATCCTCATCGGCCTGTTCACCCGCCCCGTCGCGTTCATCCTGGCCGGGCAGATGGCGGTGGCGTTCTGGTGGCGCCACTACCCCAACGGGGTCTGGCCCATCCAGAACGGTGGGGAGCCGGCCGTGCTCTTCTGCTTCATCTTCCTGTACCTGGCCGTGGTGGGCGGGGGGCGGTACGGGATAGACGGGTGGAGGAAGAGACGGCGGTGAGGGAGAGAGCATTCCCGGAATGAAGAAGGCGCCCGGCCGCGAACGGCCGGGCGCCTTCCTGCTTCAGCGGAGTCGAGACCGGCTCAGCCGCAGTGCTCGGCGAACGCCGCCTTGAGGTCGTCGGCGATCTGATACGGGCTGCGCCCCTCGATCTGGTGGCGCTCCATCATGTAGACGAGCTCGCCGTCCTTGAACAGCGCGACCGACGGAGACGACGGCGGATAGCCCGTGATGTACTCGCGGGCGCGCTCGGTGGCGTCCAGGTCCTGGCCGGCGAAGACCGTGGTGAGCACCTCGGGCTTGGCGCCCTCCTCGATGGCCATGGCCACGGCGGGGCGCATGGAGCCGGCGGCGCAGCCACAGACCGAGTTCACGGCCAGCAGGAGGGTGCGCTTCTCTCCGGCCAGCAGGGCGTCCACGTCATCCGGCGTGCGAAGCTCGTGGAAACCGAAACGGACGAGATCCTGGCGCATGGGCGCCACCATCATCTCCGGATAGGGCATGCTCTCACTCCTCAGGGGTCGGGACCGGGTGCCGTTGTGCGGCTCCAGGTCCTTCGGGGCCGCGGCGGGTCGCGGTCGGACATATAGGCCCGGACCGCCGGTCGGGTTCCGGCGCTGAAAGCCGCGGGCGCTCCCTCGCGTAGAACAGCCCGGACGCTTCCGCCGGCTTCCATATCAAGGACCTCTGCATGAACCGCTCCCGTTCGGCGCTCTCCGCGCTCGTCCTTGTCACGTCCGTCGGCTGCCTGAGTGGCCCCACCGCGGCCCCCCCGGTCGACGGGTGTCCCGGAGGGAGCTACCCGGACTGGTCGACCTCCCCGTACGTGCTGCCGTTTCCAGTGGGGCAGTCCTGGCGGACGGGGCTCACCAACTGCGGCGGCTCCTACCACAGCCAGGGCCTGCCCGACGCGTTCGCGACCGACTTCGACATGGACCTGCGCTCGCTGATCACGGCGAGCCGCGAGGGGGTGGTCGTGCACGTGGAGGAGTCGGGACGGGACTTCGACTTCCCCAACAACCTGGTCGTGGTCGACCACGGGGACGGCACCTTCGCCCAGTACATGCACCTCACCCGCGACGGCGCCCTGGTCCAGATCGGTGATACCGTCCAGCCCGGCGATTCGATCGGGCTGAGTGGCGCCACGGGGCTGGCCGGCTATCCCCACCTGCACTTCGTGGTCACCGGGGCCTGGCCGTGGCCGTACACGTCCCGAGCGGTCACCTTCCGCAACACCAGCCCCAATCCCACCGGGCTGGTGGGCTTCGCGGTGTACGGGGCGCTGGCGTACTGAGCCGCCGGCGGCGGGCGATGGGCCCGGCGTCCCGACGCGGGCCGAGGCCGAGGTCGGCGTACGGAGCGGGCCGGGCGCCCTCCACCCGCCGGCGGACCCGCGGGGGCGCGGACCGCGCCCCCTTCGTTGACGGTCGCTCCGCCCGTCGGACATCTTCGGGGTAGAACCGACGTCCGGACTCCGCAGAGGGGCCGGAACGATCGCCGGTGCGCCTTCCGGCCCGCCCCGGCCTCCATCATCCCGGACCTGCCGTTGCCTTCCGCCACCGACATCGTCCGCCTGCACGTGAACGGGGAGAGCGTCGAAACCGGCGTGCCCGCCCACTTCACGCTGCTGGAGACGCTCCGCTACGTGCTGGGCCTGACCGGCTCCAAGCAGGGCTGCGACAAGGGCGACTGCGGCGCCTGCACGGTGCTCCTGGACGGCACGCCCGTCCTGGCCTGCCTGACCCCGGTCTTCGAGGCCGAGGGGCGCCGGGTCCTGACGGTCGAAGGCCTGGCCGACGGCCCCGAGCCCCATCCCCTCCAGGACGAGTTCGACCTGAACGGTGCCGCCCAGTGCGGGTTCTGCACGCCCGGCATCCTCTGCTCGGCGGCGGCGCTGCTGGCCGTGCGCCCCGCGCCCAGCCGGAGCGAGATCCAGGAGGCGCTCTCCGGCAACCTCTGCCGCTGCACCGGCTACACCAAGATCTACGATGCCGTGGAGCGGGCCGGGGCCCGCCTGGAGGCGTCCGCCGACCTGCAGCAGCGCTTCGGCGCCCGCGTCCGGGGGGACGGATGAGCGAGGAGACGCCGGTGTACAACAGCGGACGCAGAGGCCATAAGTCCAAGTCGGACCTGCACATCGTCGGGAAGCCCCAGCGCAAGATCGAGGGCCTGCAGAAGTCCAGCGGGCGGGCCGTCTATACGGACGACATCGTCCTGCCCGGAATGCTGCACGGGAAGATCCTGCGCTCGCCCCACCCCCACGCCGAGATCGTCTCCATCGATACGTCGAAGGCCGAGGCGCTGGAGGGCGTGCACGCCGTGGTGACCGGACGGGACATGCCGGTGCTCTACGGCATCATCCCGTGGACCCCGGACGAGTATCCCCTGTGCGTGGACCGGGTGCGGTTCATCGGGGACGGCGTCGCGGCCGTGGCGGCGGTGGACGAGGACACCGCGCTGCGCGCGCTCGACCTGATCGAGGTCGAGTACCGGCCGTTGCCGGCCTACCTGACGCCCGAGGCCGCCCTGGCCGCCACCGGCGACTGGATCCACGAGCCCGCCAAGCCCGGCCGCAACGGCAACGTGACCAAGGTGGTCCGGCTGGAGTTCGGGGAGGTGGAGGCCGGCATGGAGGCAGCCGACCACCTCGTGGAGGGCGAGTACTTCTTCGAGGGGACCACCCACGCGCCCATCGAGCCCCACTGCGCCATCGGGCAGATGGAGCCGGACGGAAAGCTCACGGTCT
The DNA here is from genome assembly GCA_041390125.1 of Gemmatimonadota bacterium. Taxonomy (NCBI): domain Bacteria; kingdom Pseudomonadati; phylum Gemmatimonadota; species Gemmatimonadota bacterium. The sequence goes on from JAWKQN010000011.1 coordinate 83,745, forward strand.
GGTCCTCCACCCAGGTGCCCCACTACCTGCACCGCGAGCTGGCCCGCGTGCTGGAGCTGGATCCCGCCAAGGTGCGGGTCATCCAGCCGCTGGTGGGCGGCGCCTTCGGCGGGAAGTCCGAGCCGTTCGACCTCGAGTTCTGCGTGGCCCGGCTGGCCATGAAGGCGGGCCGGCCGGTCAAGATCCTCTACACGCGCGAAGAGGTCTTCTACGCCCACCGGGGTCGGCATCCCTTCCACATGCGCTACCGGACGGGTCTGACCCGCGACGGCCGCATCACGTCGGTGGATGCCAAGATCCTGCTGGACGGCGGGGCCTACGCCTCCTTCGGGCTCGTCACCACGTACTACTCGGGCCAGTTGCTCTGTGCGCCCTACCGCTTCCCCGCGTACCGCTTCGACTCCACCCGGGTCTACACCAACAAGCCGGCCTGTGGACCCAAGCGGGGGCACGGCTCGGTCCAGCCCCGCTTCGCCTTCGAGGTCCAGTTGGACAAGCTCGCGGAGAAGGCGGGGTTCGACCCGATCGAGCTCCGGCGCATCAACTTCATCGGCTCCGACACGCGGACGGTCAACGAGCTACGCGTCACCTCCAACGGCTTCCTGGAGTGCCTGGAGGCGGTCGAGCGCGCCAGCGGCTGGAAGGAGCGCTTCCGGAAGCTGCCCTTCGGGCGGGGCCTGGGCGTGGCGGGCTCCACGTACATCTCCGGGACCAACTACCCGATCTACCCCAACGACATGCCCCAGTCGGGCGTGCAGATCCAGATCGATCGCTCGGGGCGGGTCTCGGTCTTCAGCGGAGGCTCGGAGATCGGGCAGGGCTGTGACTCCGTGGTGGCCTACATCGCCGCCGAGGAGCTGGGCGTGCCGGTCGATCACGTGCGGGTCCTGCGCGGAGACACCGACTTCGTGCCGGTGGACCTGGGGGCGTATTCCTCCCGGGTCACGTTCATGCTGGGCAACGCCTGCATCCAGGCGGCCCGGAAGCTCCGCGACCAGGTGCGGAGCGCCGTGGCCGAAGCCTGGGAGGTGGCCGCGGACGACGTGGTCCTGGCCGCCGGGCAGGCGCGCCACCTGACGGACGCGGCGCGCACCCTCCCCATCCGCGAGGCCTTCAACCTGGCGGAGGCGAAGTTCGGGACGTTGGGGGCCACCGGGTCCTACAACACGCCCAAGGACGTGCACGGGAGCTACCGGGGTGGGACCATCGGAGCCTCGCCCGCCTACTCCTTCACCGCCCACGTGGCCGAGGTGGAGGTGGACGTCGAGACCGGCTTCGTGCGGGTCGAGAAGATCTGGGTGGCCCACGACTGCGGGAAGGCGCTGAATCCGGTGCTGGTGGAGGGCCAGATGGAGGGCTCCGCCTACATGGGCTTCGCCGAGGCCCTGATGGAGGAGCAGATCTTCAAGGACGCGGAGCACGGTCGGGCGGGCCTCCACAATGCGCCGTCCCTCCTGGACTACCGGATCCCGACCAGCCTGGACACGCCCGGTCTCGAGGCCCTCATCATCGAGTCGAACGATCCCGAGGGGCCGTACGGCGCCAAGGAGGCGGGCGAAGGTCCGCTGCACCCGTCCATCCCGGCCATCGCCAACGCCATCCACGACGCCATCGGTGTCCGCATGGACCGCCTGCCCTTCTCGCCGCCCAAGGTCTGGCGGGCCATCCAGGCTGCCCGCGAAGCGGGGTCCCTGGCCAAGCCGGCCGCACCGGCTGGCGTGGGGGTGCGGTGAGGGGCGGGGGCGCGTGGTGGCGCCGGGGACGCACCGTTCTGGAAGCAGAACGTCGATTCAGGATCGCTGCCGTCTCGGTCGGAGCGGGGTTGTTCGCGCTCGGTGGATGCGCTGGACCGGAGGCGGACGCCCGGCCGGCGGACAGTGGGGTCGTGGAGACGGCCCACGCCGAGGCGGGCGCGACCGGATCCGAGGGTGCCGCCTCCCCCAGCGGCGCCGGGGGGGACCGGGCGGGTCGCGCTACAGCGGCCGGCTCCGCTCCCCAGGCGCCCGTTCAGCAAGCCCGCATCGCCCTCTCCGGCACCGAGACCGAGGAGGACTGGCGCATCCTGCTGGAGACGGTGCGGCAGGCCCGTGCCGCCGGCCTCGATACGGTCCCGATGGGCGACGCCGTGGCAGCCATCGGCCGGACCTTCGTCGGCGAGCCGTACACGCCCGGGACGCTCGAGGTGGGGGACCGCGAGGCCCTGGTGGTGAACCTGCGCGAGTTCGACTGCGTGACGTTCGTGGAGAACACGCTGGCCATCGCCCGCACGCTGCGCCTGACCGACTCGACCGACCCGGAGGTGCTGAAGCGGACCTTCGTGGGAGAGCTCGCGGGGCTACGCTACCGGGGCGGGTCGCTGAACGGTTACCCGTCGCGCCTGCATTACTTCTCGGAGTGGATCGCCGACAACGCGGCCCGCGGCCACCTGGTGCCCCTGACCGCCGAGCTGGGCGGCGTGGTGGACCCCGAGCCGGTTCGGTTCATGTCCACCCATCCGGATGCCTACCGACAGATGGCCGACCCGGAGGTTCGGGAGGCGATCGTACGCATCGAGTCGTCCTTGGGCGAGCGGACCTGGATTCCCCAGGACCGGATCGCGGGCATCGAGGAGCGGATCAAGGACGGAGACGTCATCGCGGCCACCTCCACCGTGGAGGGTCTCGACGTTGCCCACACCGGGATCGCGCTGCATGTGGACGGAAGACTCCACCTCATGCATGCCCCCCTTGTGGGAAAGTCTGTGGAGATCTCCGAGCTGCCGCTCGCCGAGCGCATCCGCGGGATCCGCGGGCAGGACGGGATCATGGTGGCCAGGCCGCTGGAGCCCCGATGAGTGATGGACGTCAGATGTTTTTGAACGCGAATTGTGGTTCCGAAATGGACGCCGATCCGAACGTCATGAGCCGCCACGACTTCCGGGGAGCCCGCCGGTGCTTCGGCTGACGCCGTACCGCTGGCTTCGGCCTGGCTCTGCGGCCGAGGCGGCCGCGCTGCTGGCGGAGGCCCCCGCCGAAACCATGGCGATCGCCGGCGGGACGGACCTCGTCCCCAACATGAAGCACCGGTTGTTCACACCGGCGCGGCTGGTGGCTCTGCGGAGTCTGCCGGAGCTCCGTGGAATCCGTGTGGAAAACGGGTGGCTGTCGATCGGCGCGGGTGAGTCGCTCACCGCGGTGGCCGCCCACGCGGACGTCCGCCGTCACGCCCCTGCCCTGGCCGAGGCGGCCGCCCACGTGGCGGGCCCCCAGCTCCGCAACATGGGCACCCTGGGCGGGAACGTCTGCCTGGACACCCGCTGCACCTACTACAACCAGACCTTCTTCTGGCGGCAGGCCCTGGGCTTCTGTCTCAAGAAGGACGGAGACGTCTGCCACGTCACCAAGGTCGGGAAGAAGTGCGTGGCTGCCCACTCGGCCGACACCCCGCCCGTCCTGATGACCCTGGGCGCGGAGCTCGACTTCGTGGGGGCGAGGGGCGGCCGCACGTCGTCGATCGACGACTTCTTCGTGGCCGACGGCATCCAGAATCAACGGCGGGCCCCCGACGAGATCCTCACCCGGATCCGCATCCCCATCGACCCGGCCCGCCGCAGCGCCTACGCGAAGCTCCGTCAACGGAACGCCATCGACTTCCCGCTGCTGACCGTGGCCGTGTCCGCCCGCTTCGAGGAGAGCGGGGCCGTCGAATCCCTGGACGGTGTGATGACCGCGCTCGGGAGCCGGCCCCGGCGCCTGACCGGATGGGAGGCGGCCGCCGGGCAGCGCCTGGACGCCGACCTGATCGAGCACCTGGCCGAGCGGGCCCACGCCCAGTGCCACCCGCTCGAGAACCTCATCGTGGACCCCGAGTGGCGGCGCGCGATGGTCCCCGTCCAGGTCCGCCGGGCGCTCGAGCGTCTGGCCTCGTGAGCCGCCCGCGGTGATCCCGCAGCCGCGGCCGGGGTCGGCGCTGCTCCTGGTGGACCTGCAGGTGGACTTCTGTCCCGGTGGGGCCCTGGCGGTGCGGGACGGCGATGCGGTGGTGGCCGTGGCCAACGGTCTGCTGCCGCGCTTCCCGCTGGTCGTGGCCACCCAGGACTGGCACCCGCCGGGTCACGAGAGCTTCGCGTCCGCCCACCCGGGGCGCTCCCCAGGGGACGTCATCCCGCTCCACGGCCTGGACCAGGTGCTCTGGCCGGACCACTGCGTCCAGGGCAGCCCGGGGGCCGAGCTGCACCCGGACCTGGAGACGGGCTCCATCGAGGCGATCGTCCGCAAAGGCACCGATCCCGCCATCGACTCCTACTCCGCCTTCTTCGACAACGCCCGCCGCAAGCGCACCGGCCTGACCGGCTACCTCAAGGACCGCGGCGTCACCGACCTGTGGGTCATGGGGCTGGCCACCGACTACTGTGTCCGGGCCAGCGCCCTGGATGCGATGGAGCAGGGCTTCCGCACCTGGCTGATCGCGGAGGGGTGCCGGGCAGTGGAGCTCTCACCTGGCGACGGGGCGCGGGCGGTGCAGGAGATGCGCGAAGCCGGCGTGGAGGTGGTGAGCGGGGGAGGGTAGGGGGTCCGCCCGATCTGACCGCTCGCGTCAGCTCGACCCGCTACCGCTTCCAATCCGGGTACGCCCCCGACAGTGGAAAGTGGAACGGGGCGCGAGATCCGTCGGACGGCGCTGCCATGATGTTCAGGCGCGTATCCCACGCGATCCACGTGCCGTCCGCCGACCAGGTGGGATCGGAGGCGTCCCACCGGGAATCGAGGAGCACCATCTCCTGCCCGGTCTCGGCATCCACGATCAGGATGTCCCACCCGGTGCTTCGACTGGCTCGCACGGCCAGTCGGGTCCCGTCCGGGGACCAACGCGGCTGCTCCTCGCCGAACGGGGTCTCGATGAGCTTCCTTCTCCCGGTGCCATCGACGTTGATGACACAGATGTCGAACGAGTCGCATCGGAACGCCAGCCTTCGACCGTCCGGCGACCAATCCACATCGATGTCGTTCGACCCCGACGCGACGAGGTGGGCATCGGAGCCGTCAGGGCGGATGAGCACCAATCCCCGAGCGCCCTGGATGTCCCCCCTGAAGACGATCCACTCGCCGGTCGGCGACCAGCGCGGCGTGTACGGTCCAGCGGTATTGGTGTTCGAGTGGATCAACCGCGCGCCTTGGCCGTCGGCGCCGACCACCCACAGGTCGAACGGATACAGCCACACCGCCAGCGAGCGCGAGTCCGGGGACCACCCGTGCTCCCTCAGCACCCGAGGCAGATTGGGAAGGATCTCCACCAGCCCCGTCCCGTCCGTATTGATCACGAAGCTCCGGAACAACGGCTCGTCCCGCCGTACAAACGACACCTTGGATCCATCGGGGGACCACTGGGCGATCCGGATGGCAGAGGGTGGTTCATAGTAGATGGACACGGATCCCCGCCCGTCCGGCGTGATCCGTTGGACTCCGCCCAACGAGTAGATCAGATCGCCAGCGGTGGGTGGCGGCAGCGGCCCCGTATGAACCACGACATCGGCTACCGCCGAGAGAGATTCGACCGTCGCACGTAGCACCGCTGACCCATCGGACAGCGCCGTCACGAGACCTGAAGAGGATACAGATACGATCCCTGCAGGCTCCACCGTCCACGTGGTGGTGCGATTGTGAACCTCGCTGCCGAGCCGGTCGGTCGCGCGGGTCGAGAACTGCCGAGTAGAACCGAGCGTCAGCAATGTGTCCACGGCCGGTTGAAGCACCAGAGCCGAGACGACCTGGGACACCGTTACCTGGATCGAGTCCTCGAGCTCCTCGAACGACGCGATCACCGTGGTCGTTCCATTGCTCCGGGCACGGATGACGCCGAGCGAGCTCACGTCGGCTACTCCGGATTGCAGCGACCGCCATGAGACGCGCGCAGCATCGATCGGCACACCCAAGGCGTCCACAACCGTCGCCTCGACCGCGACGACGGCACCGAGCGCATCCAACGACACGACGCTCTGACTGACGTCGAGTGCAGCGGCGCGCTGCTCGACCGTCACTCGTGCCACAGCGACCAGGTCGCCAGAGACAGCACGCACGTCCGCTTCTCCGGGTGCGAGCGCGCGTACCAGTCCGGTGGAGTCGACAGCGACGGCGGAATCGGCCGATGACCACTCCACGCGTGCATCGGCCACCTCCGCTCCGCCACGGTCCAGTACGTATGCTTCGAGGCGTGCCGTATCGCCCAAAGCGGAGATCCGTACCACAGTCGGAGCGACGATCAGGGAGTCCGACGCCTGCTCCACCGCGACGAAGAGGGTGTCAGCGATCGAACCCGCTCTTGCGGTGACCTCTGTGCGTCCGCTTCCAACGGCGACGAGGACACCGGGCGCGTCGAGTCGGACGACCCTCTCATCGAAGCTCCTCCAACTCACGGGCGTCGATACCGGCTCACCGCGGGCGTCGAGGACTTCGACAGTGACTTCCGCGCGCTGCCCGAAGTATTCCAGCAGTACCGACTCAACGGACAGCCGGAGCTCAACGGGCACTTCTACGACCCCATCAAGCGGTTCAGATGGCGTGTCGCCCGTGTCGCATCCCCCCAGCAGGCGCAGCAGGGCTGCCACAACTGGAAGTGCTACCGTCCGAGCTCTTGGGCGTTTCATCGCACAGATTCCTGGGACGCGGCTACGGTGCATGCCGTCGATCGACCTACATATCCCCCCTGGTAGGCAACCAGCATGCCCGGTGTGGCGAGACCCAAGGATCGGGTGGGACCGGATGTGGAAGCTCCTACGAGTCGGCCATCGATCCGTGCCCGCCCCTTCACCGCCGCGGCACCGGATCCGGACGGGGCTCGAACTCCGCCGCGCCGCCCGCGAGCGGCAACACCTCGTTGACGAGGGTGAGCAGGAACCGTCCCGGCTCCTCCATCATGACCACGTGGGAGGAGCGCTCGAACGCCACGAAGCGTTTGCTCGGCGCACGGATCCTCTCGAACCGCGCCCGCGCGGATTCGTACGGCGTGTGCAGGTCGTAGCGACCCATCAGGAAGACGACCGGGACCGGAAAGTCGTCGCCGGCCTGCGCGGCGCCGCCCATCGCCCCTGACCCGGTGATCCGCCGGGTTCCCCACCGCGAGCCTTCGGACAGGAGGGAGAGCTCCTCCGCGGTGTAGGCGTCCCCCCATTCGTTCAGGGAGAAGAGCAGGTCGAAGTCCGGCTTGCCGTACCATCCGCCGTCGTACCTGCGCACCCAGCGCCGGACCGCGAGCGCGCGTTCCACGTTCATGGGGCCCGGACCGGGGTAGGGTGCCATGGCTTCGAGCTCGCGCAGCGCCGTTGAGTCGTTGGCCTTGCGGGCCAGCTCCAGGACCCGGGCGTAGAGCGCCGCCTCGCCTCCGCCGGACGCGACCACGCCGACGCCCACCCAGGCGTGGAAGAGCTCCGGCCGCTCCTGCACCAGTTGCGGGGTGAACGCCGTCCCCCACGAGTATCCCATCAGGATGAGCTTGTCCTGACCGAGCCGCTCCAGGACGTGGCGCACCACGACCTCGGCGTCCCGCACGTGCTGCTGCCGGGTCATGGTCGGCCCGAGCCGGGCGGTATCCGCGGCCGAGTAGTTCTTCCCGATCCCCCGTTGGTCCCAGTTGACCACGGTGAAGAAGTCCTCCCACGGCTTCTGGTACGCCCACGTGCTGCCGAGCATCGGGGAGGCCGGGCCGCCGTGGACGAAGAGCAGGATGGGGTTGGCTCGATTGAGGCCGCGGATGGAGATCCACTGGGTGGACCCGTTGACCTCCACCGGCTCCAGGACCTCGATGCCCTCCGGCGTGTGGATGCGGTGCAGGTCCGCCAGCCGCGCCACGACAGAGTCCCGCGTGAGGGGCGGAGTGGGGACGGAGGTCTGCGCCGCGAGGCGGGGCGTCGCCAGAAGGAGGAGCAGCAGGAGGAGGCGTCGCATGGATCGCTCGAACGGGCCGGGGTGGCGGATGGATGGGGGAGGGTGCAGGTGGGGGCGGGGGTCGGCAAGGGACGGGTAGCGCCGAGGGCAGAGCACCTATCATCGTCAAGGGTTGCAGGCACTCCGTGAGAGGAAACGATGACGAGCGGTTCGTCAGGTGAAGCACACGTTGAGAACCGCCCCTGGGAGGATCAAGTCAGCTGGGGCCTGGCGGTATACCTGCTCGCGTCAATCGCCAACCTGCTCCTACCGTGGCTGTTTGCGGATCCTCTCGATGAGAGGACCAACTCCGTGAGGGCAATAGTCGCGGTCGTTGGCGTGCTGTTGGCGGTTCTGGCTCTTCCGATGGGCCTCCGTGCGCGCGCTCGTGGCCTCGCTGCCAGGTGCTTAGGACTCCTGGTCGTGTCGGGACTAACGGTTCCGTCCATCAGGTGGGTGGAGTTGGGCAGGGGTACTGTGGGTCTCCTGGCTCTCTTCGCCATCCCAGCGTTGGCGAGGTTCGCCTTTCGCGGAAGACAGACGTGACCAGGCCAGGTCCAAGACCAGCGCCCGTCCGAAGACATCGAGGGGTGTCTTTGGCCGACGTACGAATCCTATCCGAAGAAGAGCGGATCAGCAGCGTAGCCGACGGCTCGCGCGTCGTGAGCGACGTCAGACCGTAGGTGGGACGATGGGGTTTGCTCCAGACTAGCTGAGACCTGGTTGACGAGTGCCGGGCCCTTCTTCGGAGGGGCCGGGTGTCTTCTCTTGGCAGGTCCGCCGGAACTGCGGACGTGCCGCTACGGGACTCAGCGGGACGTCTCTGGACTGAGCAGGCCAGACAACACACGCCCTCACCCCCGCAACCCGTCCCCTGTCCGAGCTCGCTCACGTACTTCGAACACCATCGTCCGGTTCCGTCCGCTGGTCTTTGGGCGGACCACGTCGGCCGTCTCCAACACCCGGATCGCCTTCGAGGCGGCTGGGCGGGAGCAGTCCAGCAGATCGACGACCCGATTTCACGGGTCAGGATCGGGTGCTCGGGCAGAGCCTCGAAGAGGCGGAGACTCAACACCGGCGTCCTCGAGGAAGCACCGCTCGCGCTTCTCCGTGACGATGGCAGGGTCGGCGCGCGGCGTCGACCGCTTCCTCCGCAGCAAACGCGACACCTTCGAGAAAGAAGGCGATCCATCCTCCCAGTCGCCGCTCTCCCGGATCGCACCCAGCCGCTGGTCGTACTCCTGCCGGTGCATCTTCAGGTAGAGGCTCAGGTAGAGCAGCGGCCGCGTGAGCAGCCCCCACTCCCGAAGCAACAACGTGATCAGGAGACGGCCCAGACGGCCGTTGCCGTCCAGGTACGGATGTACGGTCTCGAACTGAGCGTGGATGAGCCCCACCCGGACGAGAGGAGGGAGGTCGCTCTCGTCGTGGATCGCGTGCTCCAGTTGGCCCAGCACCTCGTTCAGGCGATGGGTGGGGTGGCACGAAGGCTGCTTCCCTGACGGGTGCCCCTGATCCAGTTCTGCGACCGCCGTACCGCACCGGGCTGCTTCGTCGCGCCTCGCGCACCGCGCATCAGCCGGCCGTGCATCTCCGATAGGAGCCGCATCGACAACGGCAGTCCATCCGGTCGCTCGAGCTGGTCCAATCCGTGGTCGAGCGCTTCGAGATAGGAGCAGACCTCTTCCAGGTGTGCATCGGCTTCCTCTCCGGAGGCCTCGACTCAACAGGTCCACCAGGGTCGCCTGCGTGCCTTCGATCTGCGCCGAAAGCACGGCTTCCTTCCGGACGAACGCGTAGACGAACCACTCGACGGAGGAGACCAGATCACCCGCCACCCAGCAGGCGCAGACGCTCATCGGCCCGGGCGAGTTGGCGGGCCAGCTCACCGCCGAGCTGGAGCGGGGGTCGGAGGGGGAGCGGACGAGGCACGAAGGCGTCGACCGCCTCTCCGGCGACCGTGCTGCGTTCGTAGGTTCCCGTGACTTCCGGGCCATCATCCAGCGGAGCGGATCGAGGCGCAATACAGTGGTCACCCGAGAATAAACGATCGCTTCGTGTCGGCAAGTGTTGCGAAGGATCGCTTCTTTGCAGTCAGTTCTGCGCAGCATTCGCTTGTTGACTTCCCCAAGATGAAGCGATCGCTTCATCTCCCACCCGGAGCCCGACCCGGGTCAGCCGACCCCCCGCCCCCCCCCCACCCGTCGCCGACCAGCCCCCCACACGCGATATAGTCATGGTCTCCCCCGCGGCCCGCCGGCGAACGCCGGGGCCCCGGCGACACACGCGACACCTGTGCGCGCTCCTTCCCTTCACCATCCTGGGGGACCTCGTGCGAGCTACTGTTACCGTTCTCGGCCTCACCCTCGCCCTGGCGGGTGGGCTCGGGGCCCAGCAGGCCACCCGTACGGAGCCCGTCACGGGCCTCCGCGACAACGGGACCGGCTACCACGCCCTGGTGGGCGCCCGGGTCGTCACGGCCCCGGGCCAGGTCCTGGACAACGCCACCATCGTCATCCGGGACGGCCTCATCCAGCAGGTGGGCCGGAACGTCCAGGCGCCCGCCGGCGCCCGGGTCTGGGACCTGAGCGGCCTGACCGTCTATCCGGGCTTCATCGACGCCCACGCCGACCTGGGCATGGACGACGTGCCCGAAGGCGGGGACGTGGGCCCCACGCACTGGAATCCCCAGGTGCGGGCCTGGTTCAGCACCACGGCCAACCTCCAGGACGACGCCGACCGGCGCTCGGCGCTGCGCTCGCAGGGCTTCGGCACCGCCCTGGCGGTGCCCAAGCAGGGGATCTTCCGCGGCACGGCCTCGGTGGTGAACCTCGGGGACGCCGGGGTCCGGGACCGCGTGCTGCGCCCCAACCTGGTCCAGTCGATCGGGTTCGAGCGCTCCTTCGCGCTCGGCGGGTCCTACCCGAACTCCGCGATGGGCGTCATCGCCCTGATGGAGCAGACGTTCATGGACGCGGACTGGTACATCCGCGCCTGGGACGCCTACGAGCAGAGCGGACGGGCCTTCCTGCCGCCCGAGACCAGCGAGGCGCTGGCCGCCCTGGAGCCCGTGGTCCAGAGCGAGCAGCCGGTGCTCTTCGAGGTCGGGAGTGAGGAGGAGTACCTGCGGGCGCAGAGGCTGGCGAGCGAGTTCAAGCTGGACGCCTGGTACCGGGGCAGCGGCCAGGAGTACCGCATCCTGGATGTGCTCACGGGCCGGAGCGAGCCGCTCATCGTCCCGCTGGCCTTCCCGGACGCGCCCGACGTCGACGATCCGGAAGCGGCGCTGAACGCCAGCCTGGGCGAGCTGCGCCACTGGTATCTCGCGCCCACGAGCCCGGGCCAGCTCGCGCGAGCCGGCATCCGCTTCGCCATCACGTCGGACGGACTGTCCTCGCTCAACCAGTTCCTGCCCAACCTGCGCATCGCGGTCGCGCGGGGTCTGTCCACCGAGGCCGCGCTGGCGGCCCTGACCACCACGCCCGCGGGCTGGCTGGGCCTCGAGCGCACGCATGGCACCATCGAGCGCGGCAAGGTCGCCAACCTGGTCGTCAGCGAAGGCGACCTCTTCACGGAGGAGGCCACCGTCCGCGACGTGTGGGTGCAGGGACGCGTGTACGGCGTGACCCGACCCGCGCAGGTGGATCCGCGCGGGACGTGGCGGATCGCCTCCGACGACGAGTGGGGCTTCGAGGCCGAGCTCCGGCTGGAAGGGCCGCTCAACCGCTTGAGCGGCAGCATCGACGTCGCGAGCGGTGGCGGCGAAGGCGCCAGCATCGACCTGGCCTCCGCCAGCGTGGTGGCCGAGACGGGACGCATCGAGGTGCGCTTCGACGGCGAGCCGTTGGGCTACGAGGGCACCGTGCTCCTGGCCGGCTCGGTCCAGGGGGACGAGTTCTTCGGCTGGACGTCGCTCCCCAACGGAGCCGATCCATCCTTCCAGGGCACGCGCGTGGCCGCCTTCGAGGGCGCGGCCCGTGGGACGGTGGCGATGAACGTGCCGCAGCTCGACCTGCCGTTCATCCGGCCGATGATGGAGTACGGCCGCACGTCCATCCCGGAGCAGCCCGCGGCCGTGGTGGTGCGCAATGCCACCGTCTGGACGCAGGGCCCGCAGGGCCGGATGGAGAACGCGGACCTGCTGATCCGCGCGGGCAAGGTGGCGGAGGTGGGTGTAGACCTGAACGCGCCTCGCGGCGCGGTGGAGATCGACGCGTCCGGCAAGCACGTGACGCCGGGCCTGATCGACCCGCACATCCACTCGGGCGTGAGCGCGGTCAACGAGAGCGGCTTCGCGATCGTGCCCGAGGTGCAGATGGGCGAGGTGCTCACGCACAACAACATCTGGATGTACCGCCAACTGGCCGGCGGCCTCACCACCGCACACGTCAAGCACGGCTCCGCCAACCCCATCGGGGGCGAGAACGTGTTCGTGAAGATGCGCTGGGGTGCGTTGCCCGAGGACCTGAAGCTGCAGGGCGCGCCGCGCACGGTGAAGTTCGCGCTGGGAGAGAACCCGAAGCGGCGTCAGGGTCGATACCCCGACACCCGCATGGGCGTGCAGGAGATCATCCGCGACCACTTCATGGCCGCGCGCGACTACGAGCGCGAATGGAAGCGGTGGGAAGAGACGCAGGAGGGGATCCCGCCCCGCCGTGACCTCCGCATGGAGGCCATCCTGGACATCCTGAACCAGGAGTTGCTGATCTCGTCCCACGGGTACCGCGCCGACGAGTTCCTGGCGCTCATTCGACTGGCCGAGGAGTTCGGCTTCCGCGTCCAGACGCTCCAGCATGGTGTGGAGGCCTACAAGATCGCCTCCGAGCTGGCCGCATCCGGTGTGGCCGCCGTGGTGTGGAGCGACTGGGGCGCGTTCAAGATGGAGGCCTACGACGCCACGGCGTACAACGCGCGCATCCTGATGGAGGCGGGGGTGGTCACGTCCCTGCACTCCGACGACGCCGAGATCGCCAGCCGCATGAACTGGGAGGCGGGCAAGCTGCTGCGCACCGGCGTGGGCGAAGAGCAGGCGTTGTCCACCGTCACCAACCAGGCCGCCAAGGCCGTGGCCATCGACGACAAGGTGGGCTCGCTGGAGCCCGGGAAGGACGGGGACTTCGTGATCTGGAGCGGCGATCCGCTCTCGCAGTTCACGCGGGCCGAGCAGACCTGGATCGATGGGCGCCGGTACTTCTCGCTGGAGGAGGACGAGGCGATGCGCGAACAGATCCAGCGCGAGCGCACCCAACTGATCCAGGCCATCCTGGCGGTACAGGGGAACGGGAACGGGAACGCCGCAGGCGCGCGGCGGGGGAGGAACTGACCATGACCACGACGATGCGAGGCCGCATGAGCAACCCCGTGCGCACGAGCCTGGGTGCCCTGACGCTGGCCGCGGCGCTGTCGCTGACGTTCGCACCGGCGCCCTCGGCGGCGCAGGTGCGGATGACGGTGCCGCCGCAGTCGGAGCCGATCGCGCTCCAGGGCGCGACGATCCACACCGTGACCAACGGGGTGATCGAGAACGGCGTGATCGTCTTCGAGAACGGCCTGATCACGGCCGTGGGCGCCGCCGGGCAGGTCCAGATCCCGGCCGGGGCACGTGTGGTGGACGCGGCCGGCAAGCACATCTACCCGGGCCTCGTGGACGCCTACAGCACGGTGGGCATCAGCGAGATCGGCGCGGTGGACGTCTCCAACGACGTCAACGAGCTCGGTGACTTCAACCCGAACGTGCACGCGGACGTGGCGGTCAACGCCGAGAGCCGCCACATCGGGACCACCCGTTCCGCGGGTGTGCTCGTGGCCATGACCACGCCCGGCGGCGGGCTCATCTCCGGCATGTCGTCCGCGATGAGCCTCGAGGGGTGGACGTGGGAGGAGATGTCGATGGAATCCTCCGCGGCGCTCAACGTGAACTGGCCGGATCCGCATCCGCGTCGCCGGCGCTTCGGCGGATTCGGCGGCCCGCAGGAGGACCCGCCGAGCTACGAGGAGCAGGTCCAGCAGATCAAGGACTTCTTCGCGGAGGCGCGCGCCTACCGGGACGCCGTGGCGGCCGGGGAGGAGGTGCGCAGCGACTCGCGCTACGGCGCGATGATCCCCGCGCTGGACGGGGAGATCCCGGTGATCGTGGCCGCGGACGGCGTGGCGCAGATCAACGACGCCATCACCTGGGCCGAGGAGGAGGGCATCCAGATCGTCATCCGCGGCGGTCGCGACGCGATCCATGTGGCCGACCGGCTGGTGGCCAACGACATCCCGGTGATCCTCACGTCCACGATGGCGGCGCCTGAGCGCGACTACGACGGCTACGACGGCGCCTACCGCCGTCCGGCGCAGCTGCATGAGGCTGGCGTGAAGTTCGCGATCTCCGGCGGTGCCGGCGCGCTCTACTCGAACCGCCTCCCGTGGGAGGCCGGTGTGGCGGTGGCGTTCGGGCTGCCCGAGGAGGAGGCGTTGAAGGCCGTGACCATCAACGCCGCCCAGTTCATGGGGATCTCCGACAAGGTGGGCTCCCTGGAGCCAGGGAAGCAGGCCACGCTGCTCATCACCACGGGCACCCCGCTGGACATGACCAGCGATATCGAGCAGGCCTACATCCAGGGCCGCGAGATCGACATGATGGACATCCAGAAGTTCTTCTTCGAGAAGTACATGGCCAAGGTGCTCCAGCTCCGGCGCCTGACCATGTAGCTGCGAGGCCGGGAGCGGGGCGGGCGGGGATCCCCCGCCCGCCCCCCCTTGCCCTGCCCCCGCCGAGCCGGGGAGATTCCAGGGTTCGCCCGAATCCGCTCCAGCCCGGGAGCTGCCCATGGACAGAGCCGCGTTGCGCGCCCGATCCGATGCCGGTCTGACCGGCATCCAGGGTCACGCCGCGCGCCTGCTCCTGCTGCTCCACCTGGTCCTGGGCGCCGCCGGGCCGCTGGCCGAGGCACGCCTGGAGGCCCGCGAGGCGCCCCGGGCCCACCTGGAGGTGGAGGGCGACCCCACCTGCGCCCCCGCCCACAACCACTTCCTGTGCGTGGTGGGGCGGACCATGGCGCTTCATCTGCCGGGTCTGGCGCCCCAGGAGCCCCTGGCTCCGGAGTCGCGGGCCCGGCTGCTCGGCGCACCGGCGGCCGCTCCGGCGTACGCCGATCCGGCCCCCCTCCACGGCGCGCGCGCACCACCCCACGCCTGATCGACCTGCCCGGGCCGTCCGCCCGGGATTTCCGTCCACACGTCGATCCCTGAGCAACCATCGCCAGCCCGCGCGTCCGCGCGCGGCCGTGCGTGGGGGAGTTGTCATGAACCGATTCGTTCGGGCCTTGCTGCTGGCACTGATCGCCGGCACCGCGGCCCTCACGCCCCTCGCGGCCCAGACCGGCACCATCCGCGGCCGGGTCGTCACGTCGGCCGGCGAGCCCGCGCCCGCCGCCCACGTCCACATCGTCACGCTGGGCCGCGCCCTGGAGGCCAACCCCGACGGCACCTTCGTCTTCGAACGGGTGCCCACGGGCGCCTACCTGGTCGAGGCCGAGAGCGTCGCGGGCGCGGGTGCGCTGACGCGCGTCCAGGTCACGGCCGGTGGCACCGTCGAGGTCACGCTCACGCTGGACCCGCTGTACCACATGGAGGCGCTGGTGGTCACGGCCGGTCCGGAAGCGCTCCGCACCTCCGAGTTGTATCAGGCCGCGGACGTGCTCGGCGGCCGCGAGCTCGCGCGCAAGGCCGAGCCCACCCTGGGCGAGACGCTCGCCGGCGAGCCCGGTGTCAGCAGCACCTACTTCGGGCCCGGCGCGAGCCGTCCCCTCATCCGCGGGTTGGGGGGCGATCGCGTGCGCATCCTCGAAAGCGGTGTGGGCGTGGGCGACGCGTCCAACACCAGCCCCGACCACGCTGTCTCCATCGACCCGGGCTCCGCGAGCCAGATCGAGGTCGTGCGCGGACCGGCCACACTCCTCTACGGCAGCTCCGCGATCGGCGGCGTGGTCAACGTCGTGGACGAGCGTATCCCGACCGAGGTGGGCGGCTCCCCGGTGGGCGGCTACCTGCAGGCCCTGGGAGGTACGGTGGCCGACGAGCGCAACGTGTCGGGCGCGGTCAACGGCCACCTCCGCGGGCTGGCCTTCCACGTGAGCGGCCAACGGCGCACCACGGGCGACTACACCATCCCGGGCTTCGCCGAGATCGATCCCGATCCGGGTGAGGAGTCGGGGGTGCTCGAGAACTCCTCGCTCGAGACCACGAGCGGCGCGGTGGGCGCGTCCCTGGTGGGTGAGCAGGGCTACTTCGGCCTCTCCGTGGGTGGGTACGATTCGAAGTACGGCGTGCCCGGCCATCATCACGAAGAGGGCGCCGAGGAGCCGCTCCCGGGTGAGGAGGAAGAGGAGGCGCCCGTCCGGATCGACCTGCAGCAGCGCCGGTTGGACATGGGCGGATCGTTGCGGATGGGCCGCGCGGTCGAGCACCTGCGCGCCCGCTTCGGGTTGGCCGACTACGAGCACGTGGAGCTGGAGGGCGAGGATGTCGGCACCCGGTTCCTGAACAACCAGTGGGAGGGTCGCCTGGAGGCACACCACCGTGAGTTCGGGCCGTCCCGCGGTGCCATGGGGCTCCAGTTCTCCAGCCGCGACTTCGAGGCGATCGGCGAGGAGGCCTTCGTCCCGCGCTCGGAGACCACGCAGTTCGGGTTCTTCGCATTCGAGGAGATGGATCTCGACGCGGCGCGCGTGCAGCTCGGCGCCCGCTTCGAGCGTCAGCGCTCCACCGAGCGTGCAGACGACACGGAGCGCGTCCACAACGGATTGTCGCTCTCCGCGGGGCTCAACGTGCCGGTGGGCGAACGGCTGACGCTGGCGCTGTCGGCATCGCGCTCGGTGAAGATGCCGACGCCCGAAGAGCTGTACTCGAACGGACCGCACCTGGCCACGAGCTCGTTCGAGGTGGGCAATCCGGATCTGGACACCGAGACCGCGCTCAGCCTGGACGCGTCCGCGCGGCTGACCATGGGGCGGGTGCAGGGCGGTCTCACGGGGTTCGTCAACGCGTTCAACGGGTTCATCTTCCCGCGCTTCACCGGCGTGGAGGTGGACGGCCTGCAGGAGGTGGTGTATTCGCAGGCCGATGCCCGGTACGTCGGCTTCGAGCTGGACGGCAACATCGAGCTGTACCACGTCGGCGCGCAGCATCTGGCGCTGCTCTTCGGGGCCGACTACGTGCGGGCCACCCTCACTGAGACGGATCAGCCGCTACCGCGCATCCCGCCGCTGTCGCTCCGCGGCGGCTTCGAGTTCGACGCAGGCCCGCTGCGCGCCGGCTTGGAGGCGCGCCACGTCGCACGCCAGGACCGCGTGGCGGCGTTCGAGACGGAGACGGACGGCTACACGCTGCTGGACGGCTCGGTTTCGTATCGGCTGATCCAGGGCGCCGTGGCCCACGACCTCACGCTCAGCGCGAGCAACCTGACGGACGAGGAGGCGCGCGTGCATACGTCGCTGCTCAAGGACCTGGCCCCGATGCCGGGCCGCGAGGTGCGGTTGGCGTACCGGTTGTCGTTCTGAGGGGCCGAGCCGGCCGGTAGACGCCGGCTCCGCTCCTGCTCGCAGGCCCGCGGTGGGAGACACGCGGGGCCCGGTCCAATCGGACCGGGCCCCGCTTCTCGCTGCGATGACGACGGAGAAGAAGCGTCGCCCCCCCGTTCGCCGCTCAGGGCTTCTGCGTGACGCTCACCCCATCCGTGTCCAGCGGACCGCCGCCGTTGTTCTTCAGCTCCACGCGGATCAGGGTCGCCTCGCCCATGCCGGCATCCAACTGATCGAGCTGGACGCCCTCCTTGTCATTGTTGCTGAACTCGGAGCGGGTGATCCGGGCGTGCAGATCCCCATCATCCTCCTCTTCCAGGACCATGCCCTCTTCCTCCACGCTGCCCGATCCATCCACGAGCACCATCCGCGTAAGGATGCTGCCGGTGCCGGTCTCCGAGAACTTCACGTTCTCGCCGATGTTTCCGATCGCCGTGACGTTGCGCAGCTCCACGTCGATGTCGCCGTCGTCGTCCTCGTCGAGGTCGAGGCCCTGATCGTAGTTGCCGTTCAGCGTGGTCTGGACGATCCGCCCGCGCAGGCTGCCCGCACCGATCTCGTCCGCATCGAAGCCGTCATCCAGGTCGTTCGGGTCCTGCGGGCCGTTGCGATCCAGATGGCTCTGGGCGATGTCGAAGAGCACGTCGCCGTCGCCGGTCTCGTCCAACTCCAGCCCGTCCGCACCGTTCTCGTTGGCGTCCGAGTTCCGCATCCGGTAGGTGATGCTGCCCACTCCGCCTTCGTTCACGCGGATGCCGTCGAAGTCGCTCACGCCGCCGAATCCGTTGCGCAGCACCGCCGAGCGCAGCACCTCCACGTCCAGGCTGGCATCGGAGTTGGTGAGCTGATCATCCACCCACAGACCGTGCAGCCCGTTGTCCAGGATCTGCACGTCCCGCACGTCCACATGCACGGTGCCGGTGGCGGCGGCGGGGATCGCCACCACGACACCGGTGCCGGGGAAGTTCTGCACGGTGAGCTTGCGGAGGCGCACGTCGCCGCCGCCCGTGAAGACCAGCCCGTCCCCGGTGGAGCCGGTCCCGTCCAGGATCACCCCATCCCCCACGATCTCGAGCGCCTGGGTGCCGGTGAAGACGAGTGACTCGCTCACCGCGATGAGGTCGGGCCCCTTGATGCGAATGCGCGTGATGCCGGCATCCACGCTGGCCTGGGCCAGCGCGTCACGCAACGACGCTTCGTCCGCGTCCACCACCCTCACCACGGAGCTGGCGGACGACTCGAGCGCGGGGGCCGAGTCGAGCGCGGAGGGAGAGGACATCTCGTCCGAACAGGCGGCGAGCGCGACGAGGGTCAGGCAGGCGAGAGCGGAACGTCGCATGGCGGATCTCCGAGGCAGGGGAAGGCGGCGCCCGGGTTCGGGCTCGCCGCCACTCGGAGGACAACGTGCGGGGCGTGTGTGACGTCCAGGTCACATGGCCGTGACCGTTGCGGGTCCCGGACCGACGCGTTGCGTCACGGTGTCGGGTGCGGAACCCGCCCGTAGGTAGGGCGGCGCCCGGCCGCGGGCGGCGGGGCGGCATCGGGCTCGCCGGACGGCGCGCAGACCCAACTCAGCGTGGCACCAACCGCTCCCGGCGCTCCGTCACCGACTCCACGCGCTCCCGGCTGTAGGCCACCGGGAAGTAGCGGTCCGCGGCCCACAGCGGGAACAGGTCGCGGTAGTGGGGATCGTCGGGGTCTCCGGCCTGGCCGGGCGTGTTGGTGCCGACCGCGTTGTCCCAGTTCTCGGTGTCCACGATGATGCGGAAGGACGCGCCGGACGTCTGGTTGTTGCCCCCGCCGGTGGCGCCCACCGTGGAGCCGTCCCCGCCGCGCGGCGCCGGACCCACGTCCAGGCGCGCGCGCAGGTCCGCGTTGACCGCGGCCGACAGGGGGTGGCGGATCAGCGCGTGCTTGTAGCGCTCCTGTCCGTAGCGCCATCCCTTCATGTCGGAGCCGAGCGTGTTGCGCAGGCTGGCGACGGCCTCCTCCAGCGCGCCCACGAGCACCGCGTCCCGGCCCGCGATCGGATCCCCCATCCCGGTGCGACCGGCCGCGACGGCCGGGTCCCTGCGGCCGAACTCGCCCGGAGGCGCGATCAGCCAGTCGATGGTGCGTTTGAGCGAAAGCGAGCCCACGTGCTCGCGCTCCGCCGGCCGTGTCATGACCTCTCGCACGGCGTCACGCAGCGCACGCTCCCAGGCCACGTAGATGCCCGCCTCGATGGACGTGGGATCGAGCACGAACGGACCGGTGGATTCGGGATCCCGCGTGGTGCTCGATCCCCAGTTGAGCAGCATCCGGCGGGCCGTCTCGGCCGTGGCGTTGCTGGAGGACACCTCGCGCAGCAGCGGCACCAGCGTACGCGCCGGGATCGACGTGTAGTCCGTCTGCAGGAGCATCATGTCGCCGATGGAGAACTTGCGTCCGCCGTCCAACACCTCGTTCACGCGCGCCCAGCGGAAGGGATCGGCCCACTCCCAGCCGATCGCCTCGCGCCGATGCGGATAGTCGAGCGCCGTGAGGTTGGAGTTGGCGGTGCCGAAGTAGCCCTCCGGTGGATTGACGACGTGCGGTTTGGACTTGATGGGCAGATAGCCGTCCCACTCGTAGCGGCCGTCTCCGGGGACGGGCACCAGCCCGCTCCACGTGCGGCGGATGGGCGCGATCCCCACCGCCTGCCAGCCGATGGTGCCGTCGCGCCCGGCCCAGATCATATTCTCGCCCGGGATGTTCAGGTAGTTGCTGGCTTCGACGAACTCCTCCCACGTGCGGGCCTGGTCCATGCGCAGGCTGGCCATGTACGGGGCGCCGCCGATCTCCATCCAGGCGGCGCGCACCGCGTACGCGACCTGGTTGGAGGGGTCTTCATGCACCACCGGGCCGTGCCGCGTGTACTTGAGCTCCACCACTTCAGGAGCGGCGCCCTTCACGCGGATGGTGTCCACGATGACGCGCATGTCCTCCCAGCGGCCCTGATAGCGGTACTGATCCGGATCGGACGGGTTGGTTTCGTAGACGTAGAGATCCTCGCCGTCCGTGCTGAAGACGGTCAGACCCCAGGCGCCGTGCTGGTTGTGGCCGATGGACACGCCCGGGATGGTAGGCTCCCCGCCGCCGATCACGTCCCAGCCCGGCGCCACCAGGTGTACCCAGTACCGGAGCGACGGCGCGCCCTGCGCGCGGTGCGGATCGTTGGCCATCATGGGGAAGCCGGACAGGCTGCGCGTGCCGTCCACGATCCAGTTGTTGCTGCCGATGTCGGCCCGCGCCTCGGTCTCCAGGTGCAGGCGCTCGGCGCTCTGCACGGCCGCGAGCTGCTCGAACCCGTCCTCGGCGTCCGCGTCCGCCCGGTTGCGCAGCGCGGGATCCACGATGTGCTCGGGCCGGAACTGCACGCCGCGCCGAAACGCGTTGTAGAGGCGCAGGATGTCCTGGGAGAGCAGCGACCCGTCGATCGCGGGATCGAGCGTGAGGTCCGGATCTCCGGGCTGGACGGGGTGGAAGTACTCGAGCGCCCGCACCCGGTCCGCGCCGATCGCGTGCACCGCCCGACCGTAGCTGAGCTCCGCGCCGATGTTGCCCAGCAGGCCCTGGTGGCGGGAGATCACCACGTCGGGGGTCCAGCGGCCGGGCTCGATGCCCAGCAGCTCGAACTCGATGGGCAGCAGGGAGGGATCGCGCTCCGTCTCGGCGATCCAGGCGTTCACCCCGGCCACGTAGGCTTCGAAGATCTCCACGCCGTCCGGGTGGTAGTAGGCGAGCTCCCGCTCCAGGTCGCCCCGGAACAGGAACAGCCGCGTGCCGCGGTCCCGGTCCACCTCGTCCGGGCCCAGGATCTCAGCCACCGTGCCCGTGGCCTGCCGGCGCCAGAGCTCGAACTGGAAGAGCCGGTCACGTGCGGCCGCGTAGCCCTGGGCGAAGAACAGGTCCGCCTGGTTCTCCGCATAGATGTGGTTGATGCCCCACCGGTCGCGCAGGATCTCGACCGGCGCCGTGAGCCCCTCGGCGCGGAGGGTCTGCGCGGCCGACGGGGCCTGCGCCCGGAGCGCGGGCGCGGGGACGCAGATCAGGGTGAGGAGGAGGGCTGGGACGAGGCGGCGCATGAGGCTTCCCCTGCAGGCGGTCGACGATGCCGACCATCATGGGCGGGAAGCGGGCGGGCGGCCAGCGGAGGCGGCGCGCGGGAGAGGCGCAGGTGCGGGAGGCTGCCGGCGACGCCGATCGCGCGACGGCGGCGTGAGGACCCCTGAGCCGCCTCCGGTCACGTAGCGCCGCCAGAGCGAGGACGCCTCAGCGGCCTCCGTTCACGTACCGCCGCCAGCGGCCCTCGCGGAACTGGAGCAGGATGCGAAGCACCCGTTCGGACGTGCTCTCGTCCGCTTGCCCCGTCCGCAGGAAGTCGCTCAGCCCTCCCAGGCGGGCGTACAGGGACGGGTCCGGACGCACGAAACCCATGCGCCACTCGCCGAACGAGCGCTCCTCCACCAGGCCGCGGCTGAGGACCAGGGCCCCGCCATGGCGCGGGTCCGTCTCGATCCGCGCATACAGCGCCTCCACCACGTCCGGCGGGCCCTCCAGCACCTGGATGAACGAGCCTTCGTGGAACAGGAGCAGACCCGTCACCCCCAGGCGGGTGTTGGTGGCGCGCGCCCCCTCCAGCAGGGTCTCGAGCTCGGACTGCTCGAAGTGCTGCCGCGCAGCGCTCACGTAGACGAGCTGAAGAAGGGTCTCAGGGGGACCATCAGCCGCGTGGGGGATGGCCGGACCCGTGGGATCGGGCTGCGCGTCCATACCCGGAGTATCGGCTCGCCGGCCCGACGGCTTGATCCATGCCCTTCCGACGCCCGCCCGGCCCGTCGATACTGGAAGGCAGGATCCCTCGACCCCGGACCCATGAACATCCAGATCTTCGGCACGAAGAAGAGCAAGGAGACCCGGGCCGCGCTGCGGTTCTTCTCCGACCGGCGGATCGCCGTGCACTTCGTGGACTTCGCCGTGAAGGGGCCCTCGAAGGGAGAGCTCTCCCGCTTCGCCCAGAAGTTCGGAGCCCGGGCGCTGGTGGACGAGGGGTCCAAGCGCTTCTCCGAGTTGGGCCTGGGGTCGGCCGCCTACTCCGATGAGCGCTGGCTGGAGCGGCTGGTGGACGAGCCGCTGTTGTTGAAGCAGCCCCTGGTGCGCAACCAGAACCGGCTGACCGTGGGCGATGCGCCCCGCGAGTGGAAGGCCTGGGTGGAGGACGCGCGCGCATGATCCTGCCGCTCACGGGCGCGGTCGTGGGCACCCTGGGCGGTGGCGCGTGGGCGCTCAACCGGGTGGCCCTGGCCACGCTGCGGCCGCCCTCCCGGCCCGTGGAGCGGACCCCCACCGACCTGGGACTGCAGCACGAGGACGTGGAGTTCGCCTCCGGGGAGCTGACGCTGCGGGGCTGGTGGATCGAGCCGGTGGGGCCGGCCCGCGACGCCCTGGCCGTCCTGACGCACGGCTGGACCGCCAATGCCGGGATGATGCTCCCGCTGGCGGCCGCGCTGGCCGAGGCCGGTCACCCCGTGCTGGCCTTCGACGTGCGCGCCCACGGCCGGAGCGACCCGACCCCGGTGTGCACGGTCCGGCACTACCGGGACGACGTCGCGGCGGCCGTCCGCCACGCCGGGGAGCGCCATCCCGGCCGCCCGACCGTCCTGGTGGGCCACTCCATGGGGGCCGCGGCCGCTGCGCTGGTCGCCGCCGACGGCCACCCCGTCCAGGGTCTGGCCCTCCTGGCCTGCCCCGCGGACGTGCTGGAGGTCACCCGGGGGTGGATGCGGGACAAGGGCCTGCCCGGCCAGTTCCTGATCCCCCTCCTGGTGCCGTTCTGGCGCCTCCAGACCGGGGAGCCGGGCCTGCGCCTGAGGCCCGAGAGCCGGCTGGGCGACGTGGGCGTGCCCACCGTGATCGTGCAGGGAGGTCAGGACCGGCGGGTGCCTCCGGAGCACGCGGAGCGGCTCGCGCGCATCCTGGATCTTCCCGTGCTCCGGATCGAGGATGCGGATCACATGGGCCTGCTGGAGCGCCCTCCGGTGCATCAGGCGGTGGTGGGTCTCCTCGCCGACGTGACGCGCGCGGCGCTCTGACGAACCCCCGCCGCCCCTTTCGGGACCGGCCGCCGAGGTGAAGGTTGGCGGGCGACCCGCTTTCCGGGAGGACCGCTTTGGAACACACCCCGCGCGGAGGAGACCGCCTCCGTCGGATCGGACTCGTGCTGGGCCCCGTCTTCTTCTTCCTGCTGCTGGTGGTCCAGGTGGCGCCCGATCAGCCCGCCGCCAGCCGCATGGCCGCCGTGGCGCTGCTCATGGCCACCTGGTGGATCACCGACGCGGTCCCGTTGTTCGCCACCGCGCTGCTCCCGTTGGCCCTCTTCCCCCTGCTGGGCCTTTCCGGGGGTGGAGAGACGGCCACGCAGTACTTCAACAGCACCATCGTGCTGTATCTGGGCGGCTTCCTGATCGCGCTGGCCATGCAGCGCTGGAACCTGCACCGCCGGATCGCGCTGGGCATCATCCAGCGCGTGGGCGGGACGCCCAACCGGTTGGTGCTGGGCTTCATGCTGGCCGCGGGCTTCCTGTCCATGTGGATCTCGAACACCGCCACCGCCATCATGATGGTCCCCATCGGGCTGGCCATCGTGGTCACCATGGAGGAGACGTTCGGCACGGAGGACACGCACCCCTTCACCGTGGCCGTCATGCTGGGCATCGCCTACGCGTGCTCCATGGGCGGGATCTCCACGCTGGTGGGGACGCCGCCCAACCTGTCCTTCTCGCGCATCTTCGCCGTCACCTACCCGGACGCCCCCCCGATCGGCTTCGGCCAGTGGTTCCTGCTCGGCCTCCCCATCGGGGCCACGATGCTGTTCGTGACCTGGATCGTGCTGACGCGGGTGTTCTTCCGCACCCCCGACCACGTGCATGCCGATCCGAGCGTGGTCGCCGACGAGCGGGCGCGGCTGGGAAGCCCTTCCTTCGAGGAGAAGGTGGTGATGGCGATCTTCGCCACCACCGCGCTGCTGTGGGTGTTCCGGGTCCGCATCAGCCTGGGGTTCCTCGAGATCCCGGGCTGGTCCGAGTTCTTCCCCGACCCGAGCCTCTTCGACGACGGCACCGTCGCCATCGCCCTGTCCGCGCTGCTGTTCCTGATCCCGGCCCGGGACCGGGGCGAAGGCAAGGGCATGATCCTGGACGCGACCGTCATCCGGCGTTTGCCGTGGGACATCGTGCTGCTGTTCGGCGGCGGCTTCGCGCTGGCCTACGGCTTCCGCGTCACCGGGTTGTCCGACGTCATCGGGGGGCGCTTCGCGGGCCTCTCGGAGGCGCCGCCCCTGTTGATCGTGCTGCTCATCTGCCTGGTGATCACCTTCCTGACCGAGCTGACCTCCAACCTCGCCACCACCGAGATGATCCTGCCCATCCTGGCCTCGGTGTCGGTGGCGGCCGGACTGCACCCCCTGCTCCTCATGGTCCCGGCGACGCTCTCCGCGTCCTGTGCGTTCATGATGCCGGTGGCCACGCCGCCCAACGCCATCGTGTTCGGGAGTGAACGCGTCCGCATCGCCGAGATGGCACGGGCGGGGATCGTGCTGAATCTGATCGGAGTCGTCATCGTGGCCAGTCTCTTCTATGCGATCGGGCCGGTGGTCTTCGACATGGATCCCACGACGGTGCCGGAATGGGCCACGCCGTCCGGAGTCGTGCCGTGAGCCGCCCGCGGACCCCGCTGCACAACACGCCACGCTCCCCCGCGGCATCGGAGTCCCAAGTCTCCGAGCTGATGATGCCCCAGGACGTGAACAACCTGGGCAACGTGTTCGGCGGAGCCATCCTGTCCATGGTAGACCGGGCGGCCGCGGTGGCCGCCATGCGGCACGCGGGCCAGACCTGTGTCACCGTCTCGATCGACCGGGTGGACTTCCGCGAGCCCATCTACGCCGGCGAGCTCGTGACGTGCAAAGCCCGCGTGAACTACGTAGGCCGTTCGTCCATGGAGGTGGGCGTGCGTGTGGAGGCCGAGAACCTGCTCACGGGCTCCAAGCGGCACACCAACACGTGCTTCCTCACGTTCGTGGCCATCGACGACCACGGACGCCCGCAGGCCGTACCCCCTCTGGAGCCCCATACGCCGGAGGAGCGTCAGCGCTGGGCCGAGGCCCGCCGCCGGCGCGAGGTACGGCAGGCGTTGGCCGCGGAGGAACATCGCGAAGATTGACGGAGCGGGCGCGTCCGTCGGGTTCGTGCGTGGGTCGGCGTGCGTCCGTCGCCGCCGATCCCCCTGCGCGTCCGACGGCAGCGACCCCTCGATCGGGTGCGAACGCGTGCGAAAGGCCTCGAGGTCGGAACCGTTTCCGCGACTGCCCGGCACGATCCAACCCCTACACGAAAGGAATCCCGCCACATGCTGTCCGTGGGCACCGAAGCACCCGACTTCTCCTTGACCCGCCGCGTGCGCGAAGCGCCCGTCCGGTTGTCCGACTTCCGCGGTGAGCGCACCGTGGTCCTGTTGTTCTTTCCCCTGGCGTTCTCCGGCGTCTGCACGGCCGAGATGTGTCAGGTGGCGGAGGACTACTCGCGCTGGACCGGCCTGAACGCCGAGATCCTCGGGATCAGCATCGATTCGCCGTGGGTCAACGCGAAGTTCGCGGAGGAGACGGGCGCGGCGTTCCCCATCCTGTCGGACTTCAACAAGGACGTGAGCACGGCCTACGGCGTGCTCTACGACGACTTCTTCGGGATGAGGGGCGTCTCCAAGCGCTCCGCGTTCGTCGTCGACCGGGACGGGATCATCCGCTACGCATGGATGGAGGAGGATTCGTCCATCATGCCGCCGTTCGACGAGATCGCCGAGGCGGTGGCCGCGCTGCGCTGACGGCGTGGGCAGGGCGGCGCGGGCGGTCCCGCGCCTGCCCTCCTACTCCGCCTTGCGCGCCGTGATCACCAGGCAGGGCAGGTCCAGCGCCAGACGCCCGTCGCCGGTCACGAACGGACGCAGAGACTCCTCCGCCTCCTCCAGCAACACCTCGAACTGCCGGTCGTCGAGCACGCCCCCCAAGGTCCAGGCGCACGCGCGCTCGGTGGAGATCAGGTCCGCAATGGAGGCGAAGCGCACCGAGCCTTCCACGCGTCGCACGTCGGCGTCGGCGATCCCCGCCTCGGCGCAGCGCCGACGCAAGAGGGCGCGATCACCGCTCGCGAACGGTGCGGCGAAGGCCCGGGCCACGTCGTCGCCGAACAGCCGCTGCAAGAGGACGGTGAGCACGGCATAGCCGGGCGAATGGTCGAGGGCGTCACAGACCGCGACGGTCAGGCGACCGCCGGGTCGGAGCACCCGCATCATCTCGCGCAGCGCCTGCGCCTGGTCCTCGAAGAACATGAAGCCGAACTGACTCACCACCGCGTCGAAGCCGGCGTCCGCGAACGGCAGCGACTCCGCGGCTCCCTCCGTCCACTCCAGACCCGGGGACACCCGGGCGGCCACCTCGAGCATCTCGGGATTCAGGTCGACCCCGACCACGGTGCCGCCCGGATGCACGCGCTCGGCCACCGCGCGTGCCAGCGCGCCCGTGCCACACGCCACGTCCAGCACGCGTTGTCCGGCCGTGACGCGCGCCAGACCGGCCATCTGCATCGCCCAGGGACCGAAGAACCCCGGAACGAAGTCCTCCTGGTAGATCTCGGCGGGGGAGCGGGTGCGTGTGACCGACATGGGTGCCTCCCGAACGGGGTGGGTGGCGGCGCGTGCGCGCGGGTGCGCCCGACCTGGGAACGTCCCACCCCAGGTGGCGAGAAGCCCGGCGGTCAGGGGTCACTGCCGGCGCGCGTGCGGCTCAGGCCCGCTCGAGCACCATCGCGAAGCCGAGCCCGCCCGCGGCGCAGACGGTGACCAGACCCAGCTCCAGGTCGCGGCGCCGCATCTCGTTCAGCAGCGTCGTGGTCACCCGCGCGCCCGTGGCGCCGAACGGGTGACCGATGGCGATGGAGCCCCCCATCACGTTGATGACGTCCTCGGGCGGGTGCCCCACCGCCTGCGAGCGACCGAGCTCGCGCTCGGCGATCTCGTCCGATTCCCACCAGCGCAGGTTGGACAGCACCTGGGCCGCGAAGGCCTCGTGCATCTCCAAGAGCTGGATGTCCGCCATGGTGACCCCCGCCCGTTCGAGCGCGATCGGCGCGGCGTAGTAGGGGCCCTGCAGGAGCTGTTGGGACGGGTCCAACGCGGTGAAGGCATAGCTCCTCACCCAGCCGAGCGGCGTGACCCCGTGGGCCTTCACGGCCTCCTCCGACATCAGGAGCACGGCGGAGGCGCCGTCCGTGAGCGGAGAGGCGTTCCCGGCCGTGACCGAGCCGAACTTCCGGTCGAACACCGGCTTGAGCTTGGCCAACGCCTCCAGGCTCGTATCCGCCCGGATGCCGTTGTCGCGGTCGACGACCGTCTCGAAGGACTTGCCGACGTAGACCGGCGCGATCTCCTCCAGGAGCCGCCCGTCCTCGGTGCCCGCCTGGGCCAGCTGGTGCGAGCGCAGCGCCCAGCGGTCCTGATCCTCGCGCGAGATCCCGTTCTCCTTGGCCATGCGCTCGGCGGATTGGCCCATGGTCTCGCCCGTGGTGGGCTCGGCGATGGCGGGCTGGACCGGGATCAGCTCCTTGGGGCTCAGTCCCTTGAACGCCGCGACCCGCGCCCCGAGCGAGCGCGCCTTGGAGGCCTGGACCAGCCGCTTGGAGAGGCGGTCGCTCACGGTGATGGGCACATGGGAGAGGGACTCGGCACCGCCCGCCACCACGAGGCCCGCGTATCCCTGCCCGATCAGGTTGACGCCGTCCGCGATGGCCTGGTTGGAGGAGCTGCAGGCCCGTGAGACCGTCACCGCCGGCACGGTCTTGGGGAGCGTGCCGAGCCCCACCTCGCGCGCGATGTTGGGGGCCTGCGTATCGTGCACCACGGTGCCATAGATCAGGTGGTCCACCTGGTCGGGATCGACACCGGAGCGCGCCACCAGCTCCCGCACCGCGGTCTTGCCCAGCTCGATGGCGGTCAGGTCGGCGAAGACGGTGCCCGAGCGCGCGAAGGGCGTGCGTACGCCGGCCACGATGGCGGTTCTCATGCGGTCCTCCCCCTCGGGTGGTGCGTGCCGTGGCGGACCCGCACCCCTCGGTCCCCCGCGGGCGGAGCGCCCCCGGCGCGCGCTGGACCTACCTCCGGCCTTCCCGTAACGTTCCGGCCGCATCCGGCCCCGGCGATCCGCGGCGGCCATTCCGATCCGCCCGCTCCCGGGAGCCATGCGCGCCGTCGTCTTCGGGGTCACCGTTCCGGGCTTCCTGCTGGCGCGCTCCGTGGGGCGGGTCAGCCGGTCGGCCACCCACGGGGTCCTGAGCGGTCTCCGCCTGCGGGACTGGCCCGAGCCGGTGCTCCCCGGTCCGGATTGGGTGAAGCTCTCCGTGCTCTACGGGGGGATCTGCGGGAGCGATCTGGGCAACCTGTCCTTCACCAGCAGCCCCCTGATGGAGCCGTTCGGCTCCTTCCCCGCCGTGCTGGGCCACGAGATCGTGGCGCGCGTGGACGAGGTCGGGTCCGCCGTCACACGTGTGCGGCCGGGCGACCGGGTGGCGGTCGATCCCATGCTGTCGTGTGGCGTCCGGGGGTTCACGGGCACCGAGGTCTGTGGCTCCTGTGCGGTCGGCCGTCACTCCACGTGTGGCAACGCGGGGGAGGAGGGACGCACGCTCGTGGACGGCACCCCGCTCGCGCGGGGGCTCACCATCGGCTACCACGCCGACCTGCCCGGGGGGTGGGGGGAGCGGATGATCGCGCACGAGTCGCAGCTCTTCCCCGTGGACGAGGCCATCGACGACCGGGTCGCCGCGCTCATCGAGCCGCTGTCCATCGGCATGCACGCCGTGCTCAACACGCCCGTCGGCTCCGGGCCCGTCCTCGTGATCGGCAGCGGACCCATCGCCTTCGCGACGATCTGGGCGCTGCGCGCGGCCGGGTACGGCGGTGAGCTGGTGGCGCAGGCCAAGCGCGCGCCCGAGGTGGAGCTGGCGCGCGCGCTGGGGGCGAGCAGCGTGGTCCGGCCCGGAGACGAGGCGCGCGACGCCCTGATCGCCACGGGCGCGCAGGCCTACCAGCCGATCGTGGGACCCGAGGTGTACGCCGGGGGCGGCTTCCCGGTGATCTTCGACTGCGTGGGGAGCGGGGCCACCCTCGCCCAGTCGCTGTCGTACGCGTCGGCGCGCGGACGCGTGGTGATGCTCGGGTGCGTGGCGGAGATCAAGAAGGTGGATCTCACCCTGCTGTGGGCGCACGAGCTGGAGGTGCACGGCTTCGTCGGGTACGGGGCCGAGCAGTGGCGGGGGGAGGTGCTGCACACCTTCGAGGTCACGCAGCGGCTCCTGCTGGAGTCGGCCGCGCCGGTACAGCGCATGGTGACCGACGTCTATCCGCTGAAGCAGGTCCGTGAGGCGTTGGCCGCGGCGGAGGATCGGCGCACGAGCGGCGCCATCAAGGTGCTGCTCCAACCCTGAGCCCGCGCGGTCCCGCGCGTCAGGCGCGGGCCGCGGCCAGCAGCGGCTCGGCGTTCGCGCTCTTCCGGGAGCGCTTCTCCTTCGTGGTGAGGTCGTCCAGGGCGCCCGCATCATGGAGCGCCAGGAACGCCTCCACCACGCGCGGATCCAGCTGCGTCCCCGCCGCGTTGCGCACCACCTCGACCGCGGTGCGCGGGGGCAGACCGCGCCGGTAGGGCCGGTCGGACGTCAAGGCGTCGAAGGTGTCGGCGACCGCGAGGATGCGCGCCTTGAGATCGATCGCATCGGCGCGCAGGCCACCAGGATATCCGCGGCCATCCACGCGCTCGTGGTGGTGCAGCACGATCGGCAGCAGCTCCGCGTATTCGGCGATCGGCTCCAGGATGCGTGCGCCGATGACCGTGTGCTCGCGCACCGCGGCCATCTCCTCCTCGGAGAGCGGGCCCGGCTTGTTCAGGATCTCCACCGGCACGCCGATCTTGCCGATGTCGTGCAGGAGCGCGCCGCGGCGCAGGATCTCCATGTCCGTCTCGCCGAGCTGAAGCTTCCCGGCGATCCGCAGCGCCAGCTCGCACACGCGCTCGGAGTGACCGGCCGTCCACGGCGAGTTCGCGTCGATGGTGCGCGCGAGCGCGGTGAGCGCTCCCCAGTTGAAGCGGTCGAGCGCGCGCAGGCGTCGTACGTTGGAGAGCGCGAGCGCCAACTGGTCGGCCACCTGGCGGGCGCGCAGCAGATGCGCGCTGCCTGCAGGCATCTCGCCCGCGGCCGCGAAGGACACCACGCCGGCCGGCCCGCCCTTGAGGACCAGCGGCAACGATACGAAGCCGTGGTCGGGCGCTTCCAGGAGGACCGGGGCCATGAGCCATGAAGGCCGGACGGCTCCCGCCGGGGTCTCGATGTGCTCGGGGCTGCGCTCCAGGGACTGCAGGTCGGAACGGGCCAGCCCGATCGCATCCACCAGCGCTTCGCCCTCCCCGCCGAGCACCGTGTACACGGTGCCCTGGGTGGGATCCTCCGTGTCGAGCAGACAGACGGAGATGAGGTCGGTCCGGACCACGGAACGCATCCCGCGCAGGAGCGGGTCGATCAGATCCCGGCCCTCCGCCTCGCCGAGCGCCGCCCGGTCCACTTCACGGATGACGCTCAGCGTGCCGAACTGCTCGCCCAGACGCTGGGCCATCGTGTTGAAGGACTCCGCCAGCTCCTCGAACTCGTCGTTGCTGGTCACGTCCACGGTGGTGTCGAAGCGCTCCTCGGCGATCCGGCGCGTCCCCTCCTTGAGCCGCTTGAGCGGTTGGATGGTGCGCCGGATCTGCAGGTCGCTCAGCAGCAGCACGATCAGCAGCGCCGTGAGCGCGAGGGGCAGGAACCGCTGCGTGAACTCGCGGACCGGCGCGGTCACGATCGCCGCGGGCACGGTGAGGACCAGGTGCCAGCCCGGCCCGCGGAAGCGCTCCCCGAGCGCGAGCGGTGCCACGACCGACTCCTGCTCTACGCCGTCCGCCTGCCACGTCAGCCGGGTCTCTTCGCCGTCCGCCAGGGCCTGGTCGAGGGCGCCGCGGAACGTCAGGTCCTCCACAGGCCGACCGACGACCGGCTCCACCACGTCGTCCACGATCAGCAGGTCCGACTCCGGAAGCGGAGCGAGATCCAGCCCGTCCCAGAGGAAGCCGGAGCGCAGCCGCGCCCAGACCACCGTCTGCGGCGCACGTGCGTTGCCGAGGGCGCGGGCGACGAGTAGGTCGGGAGCGCCTTGCGGGTTGCGTACGAGCGCGAGCACCGGGCGGCCGGTGTCCAGATGGGCCCGGTCGCGGTCTTCGAGCTCGGGCAGGCTGGCCAGCCGGCCGCGGAGCATCTCGGGCGTACGGGTCCCGCGATCGAGCGCGACCGCCGAGAAGCTCGTGGCGGCTTCCGTGATCTGACGGACCCGGGTCTCGTCGACCTCCGGCAGCTCCAGCACCCGCGCCAGGACCTCGAGCTCGGCATCCGCCACCTGCAGACGTTCCGTCAGGAGGCTCTCGGTGTCGCGCACGACCTCGGCCACGCGCGCTTCATGCTGGGCCCGCAGATGGCGCGCCACCTGGCGGTAGGACACGGTGGCCAGGGCCCCCACGGGGAGGACGGCGCAGAACACGAACAGGAACAGCAGTCGGCGTGCGACCTTCGTCTCGAGGAAACCGAGTTCGACTCTCACGGTATCTGCTGCGGATCCTGTGGGCCCTGGGGGCCGTCCATTGAACCTGCTCGGGAACGCACGCGCCATGTCGACGGTGGTCTCCGTGCAACGCCTGCCGGGGGGCAAGAAGCGTGCACAGTTCCGGCTCGTTGCCCGCATGCAACTGGCCGCGGAGCGGGAGACGCTGTACCGGCTTCTTTCCGATCCCCGCGAGCTGAACGGCCTGACGCCCGCGTGGTTCCGACTGGACTTCCGGGACCCCGTGCCGGACCGGATCGGTGTGGGGACCACGCTGCGCTACCGCCTGCGCACGCGCGGCCTGGTGTGGCGCTGGGAGAGCCGGATCGACGCCTGGGAGCCGCTGGACCGCTTCAGCTACGTGCAGACCCGCGGACCCTACCGCGGGTTCTGGCACGACCACCGCTTCGAGCCCATGGAAGGCGGGACGGCGGTG
The DNA here is from genome assembly GCA_041390125.1 of Gemmatimonadota bacterium. Taxonomy (NCBI): domain Bacteria; kingdom Pseudomonadati; phylum Gemmatimonadota; species Gemmatimonadota bacterium. Next base: position 116,390 of record JAWKQN010000011.1, read on the forward strand.
ACCGACGTGGTGGACTACAGCCTCTGGGGAGGCGGGCTCGCGAACCGGATCATCGAGCCCTGGCTCCGCGAGATCTTCGCGTTCCGGGGCCGTCTACTCGCCGGCCGCTTCGGCGCCCTGGCCGATTGAGGCCTTCCGCCAGACCACGGTCTCGAGATTGCGGATCCGCAGGGTCTCGTCTCCCTCGCGGTTCTCGTAGCGCAGGATCATCTCGTCGGCGAGCCCCTCCTCGTTCCGGAACAGGATGCGGAACTCGGTCTGGATGCCGTACGGGGCGCTCTCGATGCCGTCGATGGGATGGGCGCGCATCATGGAGCCGCCCAGCCGGATCATGAGACGGTTCCCGGCGAGCTGGATCTCCCGGCCCTCGTACCCCTCCGTGTCGGTGGTCCAGCGGCCCTGCAGCGTCGTCGGGATGTCGGGAGCCACCTCGGTCGTGCAGGCGGTGGCCAGCAGCGCCAGGGACGCCGCGAGGAGGCGCGCGAAGCGGGTAGCAGAGGCGAACATGATGAGCTCCGTCAGGTCGGGACCGGAACGGCCCGTTCCGGGAAGGCGGTTTCGCGGTGGGACGCGACGACGTCGCGCAGATCGCCCGTGTAGAGACGCATGAAGGCTCCCACGACCCTGGGGTCGAACTGCGCCCCCGTCTCCTCCTCGATGATCCGGGTCGCGGCTTCGACGCTCTTCCCGGCGCGGTAGGGCCGGTCGGAGACCAGCGCGTCGAACGTGTCGGCGACGGCCACGATGCGCGCCGCGAACGGGATGGCTCTCCCGGCGAGTCCATCGGGGTAGCCCCGCCCGTCGTAGCGCTCGTGATGATGGCGTACGACGGGCAGCATGAAGGCGAAGGCCTCGATCGGACGCAGGATCGCCTCCCCCACGACCGGATGGGTCTTGATCAGGTCGAACTCCTCGTCGGTCAGGCGCCCTGGCTTGTTCAGCACGGCGTTGGGGATCCCGATCTTGCCGACGTCGTGCAGGAGGGTGGCGGCGCGCAGACGCTCGATCTCGGTCGCCGGGAGCTGCAGCTCCACGGCGAGTCGCACCGACAGATCCGTGACGCGCTGCGAGTGACCCGCCGTCCAGTGCGAGCTGGCGTCGATGGCCAGCGCCAGGGCGTCGAGCGCGCCTTCCTTCAGCCCGTTCAGATCCACGAGCCGCCGTACGCTGGCCAGGCTGAGGGCCGCCTGGTCGGCGAGCTGCCGCGCCTGCGTCTGCTCCGTCTCGTTCAGGAGCTGCCCGTCGGTCCGCTCGATCCACAGGAAGCCGGCCGCCTCCGAGCGCGCCCGCAGAGGGAAGACGTGCACGGGACGCGTGCGATGGCCCTCCACCGCCCCGATGGCGATGAGCGGTGCGCGCTCGTCGCCCTCCAGGACGTGGTGGTCCCCCCAGCGGTGGATCAGGTGGAGCGTTCCCGGCGCGAGGCGCACGAGCGCGCGTCTCCGGTCCGCGTCGGCGGTGCCCCGGAGCAGCGTGGCGCCCTCGTCATCATCCAGGAGGACCATGCCCAGCTCCGTGCCGGGCAGGGCGTGGCGGAGCGGATCGTCGATGCGTTCCAGGACCGGATCGAGGCTCTGGGACTCCAGCGCCTGACGATCCAGCGCGTGCAGAGCTTCCAGCGTGCGGAACTGCCGACCCAGGTCCTGGGCCATTCCGTTGAAGGCCGCAGCGAGCTCGCCGAACTCGTCGTGACTGGTGACCACCACGCGGCTCTCGAAATGGCCTTCCGCGATCCGCTCGGTTCCCGCCTTCAGGCGATCGAGCGGATCGATGGTGCGCCGGATCTGCACGTTGCTCAGCAGGAGCACGGACCAGAGTGCCAGGAGCAGCGTAGGCACGAAGGCACGCGTGAAGCCGTTGAGGGGCGCCAGCGCGGCGCGAGCCGGCTCGCTCACGATGGCCACCCAGGGCTCGGCGCGGAACTGCCCGCTCAGGAAGATCTGCCACCCCCAGCCCAGCCGCTCGTCGGCCCCGCGGCCCCAGCGCACCGGCTCGGAGCGCGCGGCGGTGGCCTGCGAACGAAGAGAGGCCGGGAGTCCGTGCGGGCACACCAGCGGCTCGCCGTAGGGGTCCAGCACGCAGAGGGCGCGCCCGACCTCGGAAGCCGAATAGACCTGGGCGGTGGCCCACAGCGAATCCGTCCGGACCGACGCGGCCAGCAGGCCGGACCCGGCCGGGTCCCGCCGCACGAGGACCGGACGCCGCAGCTGACCGTCGAGGATCAGGTGGGTGCCGCCGTCGTCGAGGAAGGCGCGGGTGGGCTCATCGAGCACCGGCAGGATCGCGGGAGCCTGGCCTGTACCCCAGGTCGGGGCCGCGCCTTCGGGTCCCCGGGCCACACCGGCCAGGAGCCGGAACCGCGCCGAGCCTGTCTGCAGGGGCGCCCCCGGCGCCGGATCGGCCGCCGCCAGGGCCCCCAGCTCCGCCTCCGCGGCCATCAGCCGTTCGATGACCGACATCCCCGCCGCGGCGGCGGATTGCCGAAGCCGCTCCTCGCCCTGATTGGACAGCTCGCGGGTCACGTGCCGGTAGGACAGCCAGGACGAGAGCGAGAGCGGGAGGAGGGCGCAGAGCACGAACAGACCGAGCAGCCGACGGGCCACCCGCGTGGTCAGGAAACGCCGCTCGAAGAGCGCCATGGCTCAGAAGTTCCGGCCGAGGCCGATGAAGCCGCCGTCGTTGGCGCGGACGATGTCGTCCTGGGACGTCGCGCCGGTCAGCGGCGAGACGCAGGTCCCGTCGAGCCCCTTGGAATACAGGTCGAAGTCCGAGTTCAACGGTACGAGGAACCGGTTCTTGCGAGGCGAGCAACTGGGCGGACCACCCCCGCCACCGCCACCCCCGCCTCCGCCGCCACCACCCCCACCTCCACCCGCTCCGGCGCCTTTGGTGGCGGCCAGCGGCTGGTATACGTAGGGGCGGCCCCACGGATCGAGGAAGGTGCCGCGCCCGATGTCCGCCAGGCTGGCCGGTAGCAGCCCATCGTTCTTGCCCGCGTACTCGAGGATCTCGAGGCTCAGGACCCGCACATCGCCGATGGCGGCGGCATTCTGCGCCTGCTCACGGGCCCCCTGGAGCTTGGGCACGACGATCGAGGCGAGCGTCCCCACGATGGCCATGACCACCAGGAGCTCGATGAGCGTAAACCCTTGATTGATATACGGTTTGGCGCGCATCATCCGGCCCGGGCCGAGCGGCCGGCGAAGCACAGATGCCCCGCCGCAGCCACTCGGACACGGCCCCGGGGTGCAAACGCCGTGCTAGGTGCGCCTACCGTGTGGCGGCGCTGCGCACCGCCCGCGTCAGGCGGGGCGTTGCACGTCCACCACGAGCCGGTCCGGGGAGGACAGCTCGAGGATGCGGTAGGGGGTGGCTTCGGTGAGGTCGAAGACCCAGGTGACCTCCCCCTCGAAGTCGCAGGTCCGGACCAGCGTGAGGAGGTGGTCGGACGTGCCCTTCCGGCTGGCCGACCCCACCGTGGAGCGCCCGTTGTCGTCGTGACCGCGCGCGCCCAGGATGCGGACCCGCAGGAAGGCCGCTCCGGACGTGGCCACCGGCGCCTCCGCCGGGTCGGCCGCGCAGTCCGTGGGGGGCGCCTCCAGGTACTCCAGGCGGTAGCCGGGGAAGTCACGCGCGTCGGCCGCGAAGCTGATCACCAGACGGTCGAAGCCCTCGCCCCCGGACAGCTCGATCCCCTCGATCGTGCGCGATGGAGCGCCCGGGGCGGGACGGCGGTTCAGGGCCCCACTGGTCCACGGGAGCGTGAGCCCGAGCTCCTCCGTATCGAGGCCCTCGAGCGTGCCCTGGGACAGCGTATCCTGGGCCGGCGGACCGGGGGGGATGTACGGGACCTCCTCGGCTTCCGGCTCGCTACCGCCGCACGCCGCACCCCACACCACCGCCATGCCCGCGAGGGTCGCCGCCACCCGCCTCGTCCACCTGGATCCGCTCACGTCCGCTCCGTCTCCTCGCTCTGCTTGATCGCCTCCTGGAGCGCGTCGAAGCCCAGGAGTGCGCATTTGACCCGCACGGGAAAGCGACGTACGCCGGACAGCGCTCGCAAGTCCCCGAGGGCGCGGTCCCTGGCCGCGCCGTCCTCGCCGTGCATCAGGCCCGTGAAGCGCGCCGCCAGGTCCAGGGCCTCCGCCGTGCTGCGTCCCTTCAGCAGGCCGGTCATCATGGAGATGGAGGCCTGCGAGATGGAGCAGCCCTGCCCGCTGAAGCGCGCGTCGTCGATCCGGCCGTCGGCGATGGTGAGCTGGAGGCGCACCTCGTCCCCACAACTGGGGTTGCGCATGTGCACCTCGACGGTGGCGCCCTCCAGCTCCCCCTTGTTCCGGGGATGCCGGTAGTGCTCCAGGATGAGCTCCTGGAACAGCGAGGAAAGCTGTGGCTCCGGGTTCTCCACCGTGCTCCGTCAGCCGAAGATGCGTCGGACCTCGCCGAGACCTTCGACCAGCCGGTCGATGTCGGCGCGCGCGTTGTACACGTAGAACGAGGCGCGGTTCGTGGCCGGGACGCCCAGCCGGCGCATGAGCGGCTGCGCGCAGTGGTGGCCGGCCCGGATGGCCACCCCGTGGGCGTCCAGCACGGTCGCGACATCGTGGGGATGGACCCCTTCCACCTCGAAGGACACGACCCCGGAGCGCAGCTCGGGATCGCGCGGCCCGAAGATCCGGATGCCACCCACGGCCTCCAGGGCCTCGCAGGCCGCCGTCACCAGCGCACGCTCGTGCCGCAGCACGGCCTCGCGGCCCAGCGCGTCCAGGTAGGTGATGGCCGCGGCCAGTCCGACCGCGCCCGCCACCGGGGGGGTGCCCGCCTCGAACTTGTTGGGCAGCGTGGCCCAGGTGCTCGACTCCAGGTCCACCCGGTCGATCATGTCCCCGCCCCCCTGCCAGGGCGACATGGCCTCCAGCAGCGGCCGCCGGCCCCACAGGACGCCTATCCCGGTGGGCCCCAGCATCTTGTGACCCGAGAAGGCGTAGAAGTCGCACCCGAGCGCGCACACGTCCACGGGCAGGTGGGGTGCGCCCTGGGCGCCGTCCACGACCATCACGGCGCCCACCGCCCGGGCGGCCGCGGCCAGCCGGGCCACCGGGTGGACCGTCCCCAGCGCGTTGGAGACATGCGCCACGGCCACGATGCGGGTCCGTTCGGAGAGGAGCGACGGCAGCGCGTCCAGGTCGAGCGTGCCCTCGTCCGTGACCGGCAGGAACCGCAGGCGGGCCCCGGTGCGCCGGGCCAGGAGCTGCCAGGGCACCAGGTTGGAGTGGTGCTCCATCTCGCTCAGGAGGATCTCGTCCCCTTCGCGGAGGTGATCCGGTCCCCACGCCTGGGCCACGAGGTTGAGGCTTTCGGTCGTGCCGCGCGTCCAGATCACCTCGGCCGGATCGGTGGCGCCGATCCAGCGGGCCACGGTCTGGCGAGCGTGCTCGTACGCCTCGGTGGAGCGCCGCGAGAGCTCGTAGAGGCCACGGTGGACGTTGGCGTTGTCGTGCGTGTAGTACCGGAGCAGGGCGTCCAGCACGGCCCGCGGCTTCTGGGTGGTGGCGGCGCTGTCCAGCCAGGTGAGCGGCCGCCCTCCGACCGGCTCCGCGAAGATGGGGAAGTCCTCCCGCGCAGCCAGCGGTGCGTCAGCCATGTCGTCTCCTCACTCCACCTTCACATAGATGCCGTCTGCGCGCGTCTCCACGTCGTAGACGCGCACCTTGCGGATCGCGGGCAGGCGGGTGGCGCGGCCGGTGCAGGCGTCGAAGCGCGCGCCATGCAGCGTGCATTCCACCTCCCCGCCCACCAGCTCTCCCTGGGAGAGCGCAAAGTCGGCGTGCGAGCACTGGTCCTCCAACGCGTAGACGCTGCCGTCCACGTTGGCCAGCACGATGGCCTCGCCGGCTGCCTCTACGGCGAGCAGCCGACCAGGAGGGCAGTCCTCCCGGTCGGCCACCTTCACCCACGGATCAGACACGGCCCAGCTTGGTCTCGATGGCGCGCGTGACCTTCTCCACCACGCCGCCCAGCGGCAACCGCCCCAGCACCTCGCCCAGGAAGCCCAGCACCACGAGGCGCTCCGCGCGCTCGCGGTCGAGCCCGCGGCTCATGAGGTAGAAGAGCGCCTCGGCGTCCAGCTGCCCCACGGTGGCGCCGTGCGAGCACTTCACGTCGTCCGCCTCGATCTCGAGGTTGGGCAGCGAGTCTGCGCGCGCCTCGTCCGACAGCAGCAGGTTGCGGTTGGTCTGGTACGCGTCCGTGCGCTGCGCCTTGGGATGCACCTTGATGATGCCGCGGAAGACCGAGCGGGCCCGGCCGTCCAGCGCGCCCTTGTACAGCAGGTCCGACGTAGCGTTGGGGGCCACGTGATCCTGGCTGGTGCACATGTCGAAGTGCTGCTTCCCGTCCCCGAAGTAGAGCCCCAGCATGTCGCTGTTGGCGCCGGGCCCGAGGAGCCGGGCGTTCAGGTCCAGCCGGGCCACCGAGGCACCGAGCTGGACGTTCAGCGAGTCCAGCGTGGAATCGCGATGCGCCACCGTGCGCTGCTGCGAGAGGTGGAAGGCGCCCTTCCCCATGCGCTGCAGCGAGACGAACTGGATCTGGGCGCCGTCGTCCGCGAAGGCCTCCACCGCCGTCGAATGGAACGTCTGACGCTCGAAGTCCGGCGAGAGGATCTCGTCCACGAAGGACGCCTGCGCCCCCCGCGCCGCGACCAGCAGCGTACGCGTGAAGACGGCCGCGCCGGGCTCGGACGCCCAGCGTGTAACGCGCACCGGGTGCTCCAGCCGCACGTCCGGCGGGAGGTACAGGAAGACCCCGTCGCTCCAGAGCGCCGCGTTGAGCGCCTGGAACTTCCCGTCCCGCGCCGGCACCGCCTGTCCCAGGTGCTTGGCCACGAGGGCTTGGTGCGTGGAGACCGCTTCGCGCAGGGACGTCAGGACCACGCCCCGCGCGGCCAGGTCGGCGTCCAGGTCGACGTGCACGACCCTTCCGTCGATCTCCACCACGTGCCCGGCCGCCGCGTGGTCCGCCTGCATCGCGGCCTGCAGCTCTGCCGGGAAGTCGGCGGGCGTCACGCCCTCCGCTCCATCCGACAGTGCGAGCTGATCCACCTTGAGCAGCCGCTTCACGTCCGTGTAGCGCCAGTGCTCCAGATGCGTGGTCGGGAACGGCAGCGTCTCGTACAGATCCCACGCCTCCGCCCGGGCCTCCCGGACCCAGGCCGGCAGGTCGGCCGAGCGCATCTCCATCGCGTCGCGGTTGAGCGCCGCGGTCACCCCTTCGGGGCTGGTCGTCGTCATCGTCGTCATCGAATCCTCAGCCCACCGATCCTTCCATCTCGAGCTCGATCAGCCGGTTGAGCTCGACGGCGTACTCCAACGGCAACTGCTTGGCGATCGGCTCGATGAAGCCGCGGACGATCAGCGCCATCGCCTCGTCTTCGGGGATGCCCCGGCTGGTCAGGTAGAACAGCTGCTCGTCCCCGATCTTGGAGACGGTGGCCTCATGACCGACGTTGGCGTCCTTCTCCTCGATCTCGATGTACGGATACGTGTCCGTGCGCGAGGTCTCGTTGATCAGGAGCGCGTCGCACTCGACGTTGGCCTTGGTGCCCGTCGCGCCCTCGTAGACCTTGCAGAGCCCACGATAGGACGAGCGCCCCGTGCCCTTGGAGATGGACTTGGACACGATGGAGGACGTGGTGTGGGGCGCCGCGTGCACGATCTTCCCGCCCGTGTCCTGATGCTGTCCGTTGCCTGCGTAGGCGATGGAAAGGATGGAGCCGTGGGCCCCTTCCCCGACCAGGTAGCAGGACGGGTACTTCATGGTGACCTTCGAGCCCAGGTTGCCGTCCAACCACTCCATGGTCCCGTGCTCGTGCACCAGCGCGCGCTGGGTCACGAGGTTGTACATGTTGTTGGACCAGTTCTGGATGGTCGTGTAGCGGAAGTGCGCGCCCGGCATCACCACGATCTCGATGACGCCCGAGTGGAAGGAGTCGGTGGAATAGACCGGGGCCGTGCATCCTTCGATGTAGTGCGCGCGGGCACCCTCTTCCACGATGATGAGCGTGCGCTCGAACTGCCCCATCTGCTCCTGGTTGACGCGGAAATACGCCTGGAGCGGCGTCTCGAGCTGGACGCCCTTGGGGATGTACACGAACGAGCCGCCGGACCACACCGCCGAGTTCATGGCCGCGAACTTGTTGTCCGCGGGCGGAACCACCGTGGCGAAGTACTTCCGGAAGAGCTCGGGGTGGTTCTTCAGCCCGTCCTCGATGGAGTCGAAGATCACGCCCTGACGGGTCCACTCCTCCTTGAGGGAGTGGTAGACCATCTCCGATTCGTACTGGGCGCCCACGCCCGCCAGGATGTTCCGCTCGGCCTCGGGGATCCCGAGCTTCTCGAACGTATCCTTGATGGACTGCGGCACGTCGTCCCAGGAGCGCTCCATCTTCTCCTGGGGGCGCACGTAGAAGTAGATCTGGTCCAGGACCCGCTCGAGGTTGGACAGATCCGCGCCCCACTCCGGCATCGGCTTGGCGTTGTAGATCTCGAGCGCCTTCAGGCGGAACTCGAGCATCCACTCCGGTTCGCCCTTCTGCGCCGAGATCTCCCGCACGATCTTCTCGTTCAGCCCCCGATCGGAGCGGAAGAGCGGTTCGTCCTCGGTGATGAAGTGGTACTTGTATTCGTCGAGTTGCAGTCCCTCGACCAGTTGATTCTCAGGCATGTCGTCTCTCCGTGAGGCGGCGGATCAGGTGCCGACGGGCTCGCGGAACTCCGCGTACCCCTCCGCCTCCAGCTCCGTGGCCACCTCGGGTCCGCCCGAGCGCACGATCTGGCCTCGCACCATCACGTGTACGATGTCGGGCTGGATGTAGTTGAGCAGCCGCTGGTAGTGCGTGATCAGGAGCACGGCCATCTCCGGCCGCTCCTTCTTCAGCACGTTCACGCCGTGCGCGACCACCTTGAGCGCGTCGATGTCGAGACCGGAGTCGGTCTCGTCCATGAGCGCCAGGGTGGGCTGCAGCATGGCCATCTGCAGGATCTCGTTGCGCTTCTTCTCGCCGCCGCTGAATCCGTCGTTCACGGAGCGCTCGGCGAAGCTCTGGTCCATCTCCAGCAGCTCCATGCGGGCGATCATGTCGTCCTGGAAGTCGAACAGGTCCAGGTCCTCGCCCTCCGGCATGCGCGCCTGCTTGGCGGCGCGCAGGAAGTTGGCGATGGAGACGCCCGGGATGTCCACCGGGTACTGGAACGCCAGGAACAGGCCCGCGCGGGCGCGCTCGTCGGGCTCCAGCTCCAGGAGCGGCTCACCCTGGTACAGCACCTCGCCCCCGGTCACCTCGTAGCCGGGGTGGCCCATGAGGACCTTGGCGAGCGTGCTCTTGCCGGACCCGTTGGGGCCCATGATGGCGTGGATCTCCCCGGGGCGGATCTCGAGGTCCACGCCCCGCAGGATGTCGAGGTCCTCCTCGGCCACCTTGGCCTGGAGTCCGGTGATCTTCAGGATCGGCGAATCGCTCATCGGCCCGTTGCGTTTCGTGTGTGCTTCGAAGGGGTCCGCCCGGAGACGGAGACGAAAGCAGCGGCCGCTGGGGGCCGCTGTTAACAAGAATGATTCTTAGTTTCGGTATGGTACCCCGGGACCGGCGGTAGGGTCAAGGCGGAGAACCCCTGTCAAAGGTCGCATCCCGGCCGGATGGCGCCCCCCTCCGCCGCCGGCCATGTTGCCCGTCCATGACGGTGGAGACGGGAGACCCCGGTCCTGCGCCGCCAGCCACCCGGCCCTGGCCGGAGCCGGTCTGGGTGGTGCTCGGCGGCGGAGGCATCCGCGGGGTGGCGCACGCGGGGGCCTGGCAGGCCCTCCGCGAAGCGGAAGTGCCGGTCGCCGGCATCGTGGGCACGAGCATCGGAGCCCTCGTGGGCGCGGCCATCGCCAGCGGGATGGAGTGGCGCCGCCTGGTCCGGATGGGCCTGTCGCTCAAGAAGGAGGACATCGTCCGCCTCAATCGCGGGGTCGTCTGGGTCAACGGGATCCGCGAGCCCTCGGTGTTCCGGGGCGACCTGCTCCGCCGCTACACGGAAGCCGCCCTGCCGGGCGTCACGTGGGAGGCCCTGACCCTCCCCCTGCAGGTCAACGCCGTGGACCTGGGCACCGGCCGCACCGAATGGTTCGGGGTGGGCGCGCGGACGGACGTCAGCCTGCACGAGGCCTGCTACGCGTCGGCCGCGCTCCCGGTCCTGTTCCCGCCCGCCCGCCTGGGCGACCGCTGGTTCGTCGACGGCGGGGCCGGGGACGCGCTTCCCCTGGAGCGGGCCCGCGAGCTGGGGGCTGCGACCATCGTCGCGATCGACGTCGGATCCGGCCCGGAGGCGGATGCGACGAAGACCGTCGAGGACGGGATCGTGGCCATCCACGACCGGGTCTTCGCCATCATGTCCGGACGGCGTCGCCTCGAACAGGCGGCCCGGTGGCAGGGGCCACCGGAGCTCGTCTACGTCCGCCCCGACGTGGACGGCCACTCCGCCTTCGCCTTCGACCAGGTGAAGTACTTCCTGGAGGAGGGCTACCGGGCCACCCGGCAGGCGCTGGCGGCCCGCCGCTGAGGCGGGCAGGTCTTCGACTGCGGGTCCAGACATCGCGTCCGCCGGGCCTCGGCCTACGCTAACGCTCGACCCCCGTCGGCTGTCCTCTCCTGACTCGCATGCAGGCCCGGCCGCCCCCCGCAGCCGGACACGAATCGGAGCGGCACGATGCGGAGCTTCGCTGGGCGGATGTGCAGGGGCGGCGTGGTGGTGGTCCTCGCCTGCGGAGGAGGCGTCCGGCCGCTGGCCGCGCAGGAGCCCGTCACGGTCACGCTGGACGAGGCGATCGAACGGGCGCTGGAGGTCGCGCCGGCCATGCTCGACGCCGAATCGGGTCGGGCGGTCGCCGGCGCCACCCAGCTGACGACCCGGGGCGCCTGGCTCCCCGCGCTGTCGTTGGGGGGCACGTTCGCCAACTCCAGCAACGAGCGCTTCGATCAAGCCACCGGGCAGCTCGTCTCCCAGAACTACAGCGCCCAGGCCCAGGGAAGCGTCCAGCTCTTCACCGGTGGCCGCCGCTTCGCCCAGGGTCGGGCCGCCAGCGCGGGCGTGCGGTCCGCGGACGCCGACCTGAGGGCCCAGCGCTTCGCCACCATCCTGGCCACCACCCAGGCCTACTACGACGCCGCCGCCGCGCAGGATCTGCTGCGCGCCGCCGAGCAGCGCCTCGGTCGGGCCGAACAGCAGCTGGACTTCGCCCAGACGCGCCTGGAGGTGGGTACCGCCACGCGGTCGGATGCCCTGCGCGCCGAGCTGGAGCGGGGCAACGCCCAGCTGGCCGTGCTGGAGGCCAACGCGGGCCTGCGCACCGCCGCCCTTCAGCTCGGGCGCCGTGTGGGGGTGGAGGGCGAGGTGCGCCCCGCCGACGACGCGCTCCCGGACCGGGCCCCCGAGCTGCCCGCCACCGAGACCCTCGTGGCCCGGGCGCTCTCCTCGTCCCCCTCCGTGGTGGCTGCCGAAGCGGACCTGCAGAGCCGGCACGCCGAACGCCTGGCCAGCTACACCGGCTATCTGCCCACGGCGCAGCTCGCCGGCGGCTACGACTGGTTCGCCTTCGATTTCCCACCGAGCCAGCGCAGCTGGAACATGCGTCTGACCGTGTCGCTGCCGATCCTGAACGGGTTCCAGCGGGAAGCGGCGCTGCAGCGCACCGCCGCCGCCGAGCGGGCGGCAGCGGGGCGGGCGCAGGACGCGCGCATCGCCGCACGCGCGGACGTGGAGGCCGCGGTGCTCACCATCGAATCGGCCGGGCAACGTGTGCAGATCGCCGACCGATCGGTGGAGCTGGCGGAGGAGGACCTCCGCGTGCAGGAGGAACGGTATCAGATCGGGGCGGCCACCATCCTCGACCTGCAGACCTCGCAGGTGACCCTGGCCGACGCGGAGAACGCGCGGGTCCTGGCGCGGCAGGCGCTGGGCACTGCGGTGGCTCGGCTGGAAGCCATTCTCGGACAACGGATCGGAGCTCGCTGACACGTGCTCATGCGTCGACGTGCAGGGATCGGCCTTCTGGGTGTCGCTCTGGCCCTGGCGGCCTGTGGCGGTGGAGACGGCGAGAGCGCCCAGGCGGCGCCTCCCCAGGGCGGCGGTGGCCGACCGGGCGGAGGACCTCGCGGGCCGGGGGGCCCCACGCCGGTGGAGGTCGTCCCCGTCGAGCGCGGTTCCATCGCGCAGTCCGTGACCGTTTCCGGCGTGGTGGAGCCGATCCGCACGGTGGGCGTGAACAGCCTGCTGAGCGGGGCGGTCCTGTCCATCCACGCCGAGGAAGGGGCTGTCGTGGCGGAGGGCGCGGTGCTCGCCCGCATGGACGACCGTGAGCTGCAGGCCCAGCTGGCCGCGGCCGAAGCGTCCTTCCAGGTCGCGGAGGCGGCCTGGCAGCGCTCGGAGCGGCTGCGGGAGCGGCAGGTCATCACGCTCCCCGAGTACGAGCGGGACCGCACGGCCTACGCAGCCGCGACCGCGCAGCTCGAGCAGGTGCGCACCCGTATCGGCTACGCCACGGTCCAGGCGCCCATCCGCGGCGTGGTGACCGAGAAGCGCGTCGAGGCGGGGGACATCGTCGCGCCGCAGACGCGGCTGTTCACACTGGCCGACCTGTCCACGATCGTGGTGCGCGTCGGCGTGTCCGAGCTGGACGTGGTGGAGCTCGGGGTCGGGGACCCGGTCTCCGTCGGGCTCGACGCGTTCGCCGGCCGCGAGCTCTCCGGTCGCATCCGCCGCATCTTCCCGAGCGCCGATCCCACCACGCGGCTCGTGCCGGTGGAGGTGGCGTTCGAGGGCGAGGCGGCCCGCCTGGCTCGTCCGGGCTTCCTGGCCCGCACCACGTTCGCGCTGGCCGGCCACGACGGTGTGCTGCTCGTTCCGGCTTCGGCCATCGTGGGCGGGACGGGATCCTCCTCGGTGTTCGTGATCGAGGACGGTCGGGCGGTCCGGCGTACGGTCACGACCGGTCTGACGTCCCTGGGCCGGGTGGAGGTGGTGGACGGATTGACCGGCGCGGAGCAGGTCGTGACGGCCGGCAACAACCAGCTGCGGGACGGCGCGCAGGTGCGGGTGATGCCCGCGGGCGGCGAGGAAGGACCGATGCCCGGAGACACGAGCGCCAGGAGCGGATCATGAAGTCCACCCGACGCGGGCTCCCCAGCCTCTCCATCCACCGGCCCGTCGGCACCGTCATGCTGACGTCGGTGGTCATCGTGCTGGGGCTCTTCTTCCTGTCCGGTCTGCCGCTCGACCTGCTGCCCACCATCGTCTATCCGCAGGTGCGGGCGTCGGTGAACAACCGCGGCGTGGAGCCGCAGGTGCTCGAGGAGACGGTCGCCAAGCAGCTCGAAGCGGCGCTGTCGACCACCGAGGATCTCGTGCGCATGGAGACCGAGGTGCAGGAGGGACGCGTCAGCGTCAGCCTGAACTTCGCGTACGGGACCGACATGGACTTTGCGCTCCAGGACGCGTCGAAGAACCTGGACCGGGCGCGCTCCACCATGCCGGAGGAAGCCGACCCGCCGACCATCTTCAAGTTCGACCCATCCCAGGCGCCGGTCTTCGAAGCGGCCTTCTCCTCGCAGACGCGGGATCTGATCTCGCTGCGCGATTGGGTCGAGTTCCGCCTGCAGCCGCAACTGCTGACCATCCAGGGCGTGGCGTCCGTCGACATCTCGGGCGGGCTGGTGCGCGAGATCCAGGTGGTGTTGGACCAGGAGCGGCTGCGCTCCTACGGCCTCACCGTCTCCCAGGTGATCGAAGCCGTGCGCGCCGCCAACCAGGACGTGGCCGCCGGACGGGTCTCCTCGCCCACCCGGGAGATCGTCGGCAAGACCACCGGCAAGTTCCGGACGGTCGAGGACGTGCGGGGCGTGCTGCTTCCGACCGGCACCCGGCGCATCCCGCTGTCGGAGGTGGCACAGGTCTCCGACACCCACCGCGAGCAGCGCCTGTGGGCCCGTCTGAACGGTGTGCCGGCCGTGAAGATCTCCGTCCGCAAGCAGCCCAACGCCAATACGGTGGCCGTGGCGGAGCAGGTGGAGGCCCGCCTGCAGGACCTGCGGGCGTCCGGCTTCATGCCGGCCGACATCGACCGTCAGACCATCCAGAACCAGGCCACGTTCATCCGCAACTCGGTCAACTCCGTGCGCAGCGCCGCGCTCGGTGGAGCGGGGCTGGCGATGGTCGTGGTGTTCCTCTTCCTGGGCTCGCTGCGCAAGACGTTCATCATCGGGTTGTCCATCCCCATCGCCGTGCTGGCGACGTTCATGATGATGGGCATGGGCAAGCTGACCCTGAACATCATGAGCCTGGGCGGGCTGGCGCTCGGTGTCGGGCTGTTGATCGACAATTCGATCGTGATGCTCGAGAACATCTTCCGTCGCAAGGAAGACGCGCACGAGGATCCGGAGACGGCCGCCCACGTGGGCGCGGCCGAGGTGCAGAGCGCCGTGGTGGCGTCGACGGCCACCAATCTCGCGGCCGTCGTGCCGTTCCTGCTCATCAGCGGTCTGGCCGCGCTCATCTTCCGCGAGCTGATCCTCACCATCTCCTTCGCCATCCTGGCGTCACTGGCCGTGGCGCTCACGGTGGTCCCCATGCTGGCCGCGCAGCTGTCCCGCATCCGCTTCAGCAGCGGGCTGCAGTCGTGGCGCGCGCTGCGGGCCTTCGACGGCTTCATCGGGACGCTGCGCGCCCTCTACCGCCGGATCGCCACTCCGGTCGTGCTGCGCGGCCGCTGGGTGGTGCTCGGTGTGGCGTTGGTGGCCCTGACGGGGTCGGTCCTGCTGGTGCGTGACCTGGGCAGTGAGTTCCTCCCCCAGGTGGACGACGGCAACGTCAACGTGATGGTCTCCCTGCCGCCCGGCTCGGCCGCCGAGGAGACGAACCGGATCGTGCAGGACGTCGAGGCCATGATCGGCGAGATGCCCTACGTGCAGGCCGTGTTCGCCACGGCCGGCGGGATGCTCTTCGGTGCCTCCACGAACGAGTCGGCCGGCCGCGGCTCCATCAACGTGGTGCTGGCTCCCAGCACCGAGCGTGACGTGACCGCCGAGGCGTGGGTGCAGACGCTCCAGCGTCAGATCAACGCGCGCGGATTCCCCGGTGCGCGTGTCTTCGTACGGCCCCCGTCCATCCGCGGTCTGCGCACCAACTCGGCGGGCTCGCCCATCGCGCTCAGCGTGCAGGGGGACGACCTGCTCGAGCTGCAGCGGATTTCCGAGGACATCCTGGCGCTCACGCGCGGCGTGCCCGGTCTGGAGAACCTGCAGCCCTCCACCGACGAGGCCAGCCCTCAGCTCTCCGTGGAGCTGGATCGCGAGCGGGCGGGCTACCTCGGGCTCAGCGTCGCGGCGGTCGGGCAGACGCTCCGCACGGCGCTGGACGGCACCGTAGCCACGCGCTTCACGGCCGGAAACCAGGAGTACGACCTGCGCGTGATGTTCCCGCGCGAGCGCTTCCGGAGCCCGGAGGACATCGAGTCCATCGCGCTGTTCCCGGGGCAGACCGGCGGTGCGCCGATCTACCTGCGGGACGTGGCCCGCGTGCGCACGATCCTCGGGCCCACCACCATCCGGCGCGAGAACCAGAACCGGCAGCTGCAGCTGACCGGGGACGTCATCGCCGAGGTGGCGACGGTGGGGGAGGTCAACGACTCCATTCGCGTGCGTCTGGCCGGGATGTCCCTGCCGGACGGATACGGCGTGATCTTCGGCGGGGAGGAGGAGGCCATCCGGGAGAGCAACCAGCAGATGACGATCGTGGTGCTGCTGGCCGTCTTCCTGGTGTTCGTGGTGATGGCCGTGCAGTACGAGAGCTTCGTCAACCCGTTCGTGATCCTGCTGGCCATGCCGCTGTCGCTGATCGGCGTGTGCGTCCTGCTCTTCCTCACCGGGACGCCGCTCAGCGCACCGGTGCTGCTCGGGGTGATCCTCCTGGCCGGCATCGTGGTCAACAACGCCATCCTGCTGGTCGAATACATCGAACAGGGGCGGAAGGAACGGGGTCTGTCCCGTGAGGAGGCGGTCATCGAGGCCGGCGCCGTGCGCCTGCGTCCGATCCTCATGACCACGCTGACGACCCTGTTCGGGATGTTGCCGCTGGCGCTCGGCATCGGGCAGGGCTCGGAGCTTGATGCAGCCGCTGGCCATCGCGGTCGTGGGCGGCCTGGGCATCTCGACCTTGCTCACCCTGTTCGTCGTGCCCAGCGCCTACCTGATCTTCAACACGTCGGCGGAGCGCGTCGGGGCTTTCATGACCGGTCGGTCGGCCGCCGCGGAGCGGGCCGCCGCCGAACGCGAAGTGGGCGCGCGCGCTCCGACGCCGGTCGGACCCTGAGCGGGCCGAAACACCGGGCTGGCGCGGCTACCAGCGCGCCAGCTCGACCACCAGCGCGTCGATGACGTCCCGAACGGCTCTGCCGTCCAGGCCGGAGGCATTGGTGAGGATGCTGAAGACCAGCTCCCGCCCGTTGTCCCGCACCAGGTAGCCCGACAGCGAGTTGGTGTGGGTCAGGCTCCCGGTCTTGGCGAACACCCGCCCGCCCAGGCTACCCAGGCGACCGGACAGCGTCGTGCCCGCCTCACCCGGCTCGGCCAGGGCCCTCCGGAACCGCTCGCCCTCGGGTCGGATGCGGATCTGGGTGAGCACGTCCACGAGCGCCCGGGGCGTCGCGAGGTTGTACGCCGACAGGCCGGAGCCGTCCACGACGTCCACGTCGTAGGCCAGCACGTTGTAGGCTCGCCCCAGCTCCTCCGCGACGGCGTCGCCCGCCTGCTCCCAGCCCCCTGTTCCGGTCGAGCTCTGCGCGAGGGCGCGCGTGAGCTGGTCCATGATCCAGTTGTCGCTGGGACCCAGCGCCGCATCGAGGAGCTCCATGAGCGGCGGCGAGGTGAGCGTGGCCAGCCGGTGAGCGGCCGGGCACGAGGCGATCCGCCCCGCGGCGCAGCCGCCCGGCAGCTCCGCCTCGCGCTCCCACGCGAAGGCGAGGCCGCCATCGAACCGGATCCCGCGCTCCGTCAGCACCTGGTACAGCAGCTCGCCGGCCACCCGCACGGGGTCGCCCTGTGCGATCCGGAGCGTCCGTCGCCAGCGCGGAGGCACCCTTCCCGACAGGCGGATCCGACCGTTCTCGCCCAGCGGACGGGAATGGACGATGGCCGTGTCGGTGGCGGCCGTACGCACGTCCAGCTCGAGCCGGCCCGACGCCAGCCGCGGCTCCGAGCGGACCGGGACCTCCGCGCCGACGGTGGACGGTGCGTCGAGCGTCAGCGCCACCTGGCCGCCGGCCACGACGAACGCGCCTCCCGAGGCGCCCCACGACCAGCCCAGGTCCTCCACCATCCACGAGCCCGGCACGCTCGTCGAATCCCACGCGGCCACGTCGATCACGAGCGGTCCATCGAAGCGGCGCGCGCCGACGGCCAGCAGCGAGTCGGCGAGGCGATCGAACGGCGTGCGCCACGACGGGTGGAAGGCGTCGGAGAAGCTGGGATCGCCCGAGCCCACCACCACCAGCGCGCCGCGCACCGTGCCCCCGCTCAGCGGCCCGGTGGCGAACGCGGGTGTGCGGAAGCGGTGCTCCGGCCCCAGTGCGCTCAGCGCGGCCGCGCCGGCCAGCACCTTCATGTTGGAGGCCGGCGCGAACTTGTGGTGCGCGTTCAGGGACAGGAGCAGGTGGCCGTCGTGCAGATCCTTGGCGACGATGCCCCAGTGCATCTGGTCGAACGGAGGACGATCGATGATCGCGGCCACCCGCTCGATCACCGCGGGGTCGCCCGAAGCGGCCGGCCGCGTCAGCGCGCTGCCTTCGGGCCGCTCCACCTCCAGCGGGACGAAGACCCCTTCCTCCGGTCGGCAGGCGCGGCCTCGCGCACCACGTAGACGGTGTCGCGTACCGTGTCCGGAGCCGGAAGCGCCGTCGCCACGGCCGCGCTGCCGTTCCCGCTGGCGGGGCGCGCGCGCTCGGGAGGCGGCGACCCGGGGGGCGCGGCGACGCCGGAGCAGCCCATCAGGACCAGGGCTGCCAGCGCGAAGAGCGGACCGGTGCGGCGTGGACGCATGCGGGCGTGGGGTCGGTACGGACGAAGGATCGGGCGCGGCCGAGGCGTCGCCGGCGACCCGGCGTGCGGTTCTACGGGGTGGCGCGCTCGACCCGCACGGCCGTGCCGTAGCACAGCATCTCCGCCGCCCCGCGCGTCACCTCGGCCGACTGGAAGCGTACGCCCAGGACGGCGTTCGCGCCAAGAGCGCGCGCCTCGTCGACCATCCGGTCGACGGCTTCCTCCCGCGCCTCGGCGAGCACCTTGGTGTACTCGAAGAGCTCTCCGCCGGTGATGTTGCGCATGGTGGCGACGATGTCCTGACCGAGGTGGCGCGCCCGGATGCTCGCACCCCGCACGAGCCCCAGGACCTGGACGACGCGATGATCGGGGATGGCTTCGATCGTCGCGAGGATCATCGATAGACGTCCTTGTAGGGGTCCACCTGCCAGTGGCGGTAGCGTTCGTAGAGCACGGTGGCGAACAGCAGCACGATACCGAGCACCACGGCGCCCGTGGCCATCTTCTCCCACAGTGCGATGGACGAGCGCGTGTACATCCAGGTGCCGTAGGCCACCCACACCACCGCGCCCACCACCATGAGCAACCAGCCGAGCGGACGCGTGAGACGCGCGTGCACCCGCTGCCAGACGGAAGGCGCCAGCACCCGCGGATCGAACGTGAGCTGCTGCAGGTCCTCCTTGAGCGCTCGGAACAACGCGACCTCGCGCTGCAGCTCCGTGGAGGTGGCGAGCTCGGCCTCGATGCGCGCTGCCTCGGACGGGGTGATCTCCCCGTCCAGGTAGCGCATGAGGGTTTCCTGATCGATGGTCTTCACGCTAGCCCGCCTGCCCCGCCGGGGAGCTCCAGCCCATGTCCTCGAGCGCCTCCTTCAACGCCTTGCGGGCGTGGAAGAGGCGGCTGGCCACGGTTCCGTCGGGGATGTCCAGGATGGACGCGATCTCCTGGTACCGGAATCCTTCCAGCTCCTTCAACACCAACACCTCGCGGTGCTCGGGCGCGATGCGCTCGAGCGCCTTCCACAACGTTTCCTTGCGCGCGGCCCGCTCCCGCACCTGGTCGGGGCGGCGGGCCGGGTCGTCCGCGTTGCGCTCGAGGTGCTCGTCGAGCACCTCCACCTTGAAGCGGGCCTGCCGGCTGCGCAGCAGGTCGCGGCACCGGTTGCGCAGGATCTGGAAGAACCAGGGTCCGAACGGCCGCCGAGGGTCGAATCGTCCGAGCGACTGCCAGGCTTTCACGAACGAATCCTGGAGCGCGTCGCGCGCCTCGTCGGGGTCACCGAGCATCCCGAGGGCAAGGCGCAGGCCCGGGCCTTCGTAGGCCCGGACGATCGGCTCGAAGAAGCGGGGGCCGCCGGCCCTGCACTTCGCGATCAATTCCCGCTCGACCTCCAGTTGCAAGCCGGCTCCAGGGCTTCGGTTCCACGAGGCTCTACGCGACAGCCCCTGAAGTTCTTCACCGCCCGGGCTTCGGAGCAACCGACCTTCGACGGGACCGTCCGGGCGGGGCCCGCGCGGCACCGCGCTGCGGGGGAGGGGGCTGGACGGGCCGGGCCGGGCGCGGATAGCGTGCGGGCCATGGAATCCCTACGGCGGTGGACGGTGGGAGCGGCAGTGGCGGGTGCGGCGCTCCTGGGCGGAAGCGGGAGGGTGCTGGCGCAGGCGGGCGCTCCGGCGCTCCTGGAGCAGCACTCCGGGACGGTGGCCCTGCTCCAGGCGGTCAGCCCGGTAGACGAGCGCGTCGTGTGGGTCGGCGGGCACCAGGGCGTGATCCTGCGCACCCTGGACGGCGGCGGGGAATGGGCGCGGATCCCCACGCCGGGCGGCGATACCCTCCAGTTCCGGGACGTGCACGCGTTCGGTCCGGACGTGGCCGTGGCCCTGAGCGCCGGTCCGGGGGCGCTCTCGCGGCTCTACCGCACGACGGACGGCGGTGGCACGTGGTCGCTCGCCTTCCTCATGGACGACGCGCGCGGCTTCCTCGACTGCCTGGACTTCGTCGACGATCGCCGGGGCTACGCCTACGGCGACGCCTTCGACGGGGTGCCCTACCTCCTCCAGACTGCGGACGGCGGCCAGACCTGGGCCCGGGTGCCCGCTTCGGAGCTGCCCGCTGCCGGGGAGGGCGAGGGCGGGTTCGCCGCCTCCGGCACCTGTGTCCGGGCGGCTCCCGACGGAGGCGTCTGGGTCGCGACGGGCGCCGGCGGGCACGCCCGCCTGCTGTCCCTGGCTCCCGGTTCCCGAGCCTGGAACGCCCGGGAAGCCCCCGTGGTGCGGGGGGAGGCAGCGGGGCTGACCACCGTCTCGTTCGGTCCGGAGGGGCAGGGCATCGCGCTCGGGGGCGACCTCGGCCAGATGGAGGCCCGGACCGCCAACGTCCTGGTGACCCAGGACGGGGGCCGCACCTGGGCGGCCGGCATGCCGTTGCGGATGACAGGACCGGTCTACGGGAGCGCCTGGCGGCCGGGCACGCCGGGTGTGGTGGCGGTGGGACCGGCCGGAGCGGACTGGTCTCCCGACGCCGGGACCACCTGGCAGGCGCTCTCCGATCGGGCCTTCTGGGCCGTGGGCTTCGCGCCGGGCGGTGTGGGGTGGATGGTGGGTCCCGAGGGGCGGGTCGTGCGGATCGGGGGCTGACCCGCGGCGGCCCGGTGGCCGTTCGGGGCGACCCGGCTCCCCGCTCAGACCAGCGCCGCGATCGCCTCCGTCAGGCGCTCGATGTCGTCCGCCGTGTTGTAGCAGTGCGGCGAGATCCGCACGGCGCCTTCGACCCCCTTCTCATCGAAGTCGAGCACCCCGGCCTCGCGCGGGCTCACCGACGTGTTGATGCCGTGGCTGCGGAGCCGCCCCACCACCTCGGCGGGGTCGAGCGTGCCCACCGTCACCGTCACGATGCCGCACAGGTCCGGTCCCCGGTCCAGCACCCGCACCTGGGAGATGGAGGCGAGGGATTCGCGGGCGTGGGCCGACAGCGCCCGGATGCGGCGCCCCACCGCCTCGATGCCCAGCGCCTCGGCGTAGCGCGCCGCGGCCCCCAGCCCCAGCACCAGGGCGTAGGCGCGCTCCCACCATTCGAAGCGGCGCGCGTCGGGAGCGGGCTGGTAGAGGTCCTCCTCGATCCAGTCCGCGGCCCGCATGTCCGGCAGCAACGGCTCCAGGCCCGCGGACAGGATGCGGTCCGACACGTAGAGGAAGCCGATCCCGCGTGGTCCGCGCAGGAACTTGCGCGCCGTGGCCGACAGGAAGTCGCAGTCGAGCGCTTCCACGTCCAGCGGGATCTGCCCCACGGACTGGCAGGCGTCCACGATCACGGGGACGTCGCGGTCGCGACAGATGCGGCAGACGTCCGCGACAGGCTGCACCAGGCCCGAGTTGGTGGGGACGTGGGTGATGGACACCAGTCGCGGACGCAACCGGTGCACGAGCGTCTCCATCTGGGCCACGTCCACCCCGCCTTCGTCGGTGTCGGGCGCCCGCACCACCCGGATGCCCATCCGGCGCTGCAGCGAAAGGAAGGCGATCTGGTTGGAGGCGTAGTCGTTGCGCGTCGTGAGCAGCACGTCGCCGGCGCGGAAGGGAATGGACGACAGCGCGGCGTTGAAGGCCGCCGTGGCGCTGTCCAGGAACGCGACCGTGCCCGTCGGTGCGTTCAACAGCCGCTCCACCGAGCGGTGCGCTTCGGCGATCTCCGCCGCACGCTCGTCCGCGGCTTCGTAGCCGCCGATGCGCGCCTCCAGGTCCAGATGGTCGCGGATCGCATCCAACACGGGCGCGGGCATGAGCGCCGCACCGGCGTTGTTGAGGTGGATCCGGTGCGCGACACCGGGCGTCTCCGCGCGCAGACGGTCGAGGTCGAGGGTCGTCATCCGTCGCAGTAGGCTCGGGCGGTGTCCTGCAGCACCCGGCAGTGGCGCTGCACGGAGTCCAGGTCCACCCACTCGATGTCCGCATGGGCACCCGTGCCCGCCGGACCGAAGACCACCGTGTCGATCCCGGCCGCCTGGATGAACGCGGCGTCCATCCAGTAGCTGCCGCCCTGACGCGGCCGCGGCCCAGCGAGCACCGCCGCGGCGGAGGCGTCGAGCGCCGCGACGACCGACGAGTCCGCCTGCGCCTCGAACGGTGCGCGCTCGAGCAGCACCCGCACGTCGGCGCGGAAGTCGGGATCCTCCGCGGCCAGCCGGTCCAGGATCGCCTGCAGCTCCGCCACGATCGCGTCCGTGCGTTCGCCGGGGACGGTGCGCCGCTCGAGCCCGAGCACACAGCGGTCCGCATAGACGCTCAGCCCCGCGCCGCCGTGCAGCGTGCCGGCGTGCATGGAGGGCGGGCCCAGCAACGGGTGCGGGGACCGCTCGCGCAGCGACGCCTCCAGGGGATCCAACGCCGCCAGCACGCGGCCCATGCGCAGGTTGGCGTCGACGCCTTCGCGGAAGCGCGAGCCGTGCGCAGCGCGTCCGTGCGTGACGACCTCCAGCCACAGGAAGCCCTTGTGGGCCACGCACACCTCCAGCTCGGTGGGCTCGGTCACCACGGCGCCATCCGTGCGCACGGTCTCCAGCACGGCCTGCATGCCCAGGCTGGCGTGCTCTTCGTCCGCGACCGCCGTGACCACCACGTCGCCCGCCAGGGGTGGGCCCGCGGCCAGGGCCCGGGCCGCGGCCACACAGGACGCCAGCCCCGCCTTCATGTCGTAGGCCCCGCGGCCGTGCAGCCGTCTCCCCTCCCGCCGGGGCTCGAAGGGCTGCTCCATGCCGCCCGGGCCCACGGTGTCGAGGTGCGCATTCAGCATCAGGGAGCGCCCGCCTCCGCGGCCGCGCAGGCGGCCCACCACGGAGTCGCGACCGGGCCCGACGGAGACGATGGAGACCTCCAGACCGGCCTCGCGCAGATCGGTGGCGACGAGCGCCGCCAGGGCGGCCTCTCCGCTCGGCTCCTCGGTGAAGGCCGGATTGACGGACGGGGTGGCCACGTAGCGGGCCAGCGCGTCCTCGACGAACGGATCTCCGGCGGGGCCGGGCATGCGGAGCGACTCCGGATGAGAGGGAGGGTGTCGCCAACCGACGGCGCCGACGGGCCCGACGCAAGGGTGTGGCGGACGCAGGCGGGACCCGGTCCGCGCGCCTACCCCCTGCCCAGGTACTTGAGCGTCGCCTCGGTGCGGGAGCGCACCTGCATCTTCTCGTAGATGTGCCGGATGTGTGTGCGCACCGTGTCCAGCGTGATGAAGAGGCGCTCGGCGATCTCCCGGTATCGGAAGCCCTCGGCCAGCAGCGCCAGGATCTCCTCCTCGCGGGGCGTGAGCCCTTCCGTGGCGGCCGGCGCGGGCCGGGGCGTGTGGAAGGTCTCCACCACGCGGCGGGCGATGGCGCTGGACATCGGGGAGCCGCCCTCGTGCAGCATGCCGATGTCCTGGAGCAGGCGCGCGGGTGGCGTGGTCTTGAGCACGTAGCCGGTCGCGCCCGCGGCCAGGGACTCGAAGATGCGCTCGTCGTCCTGATAGACGGTGAGCATCATGATCTGCACCGCGGGCCAGCGAGCCTTGACGCGGCGGGCCGCTTCGATGCCGGAGATCCCGGGCAGCTCGATGTCCATGAGCATCACGTCCACCGGATGGCGCTCCAGCATCTCCAACGCCTCCTCGGCGGAGGCGAACGCACCGACACACGTGGACGTGGTCGCGGTATCCACCAGATGCGCGAGTCCGGCGCGGACCTCCTCCCGATCCTCCACCACGAGGACGCGGATGGGTGCGCGCTCCCCGCTCATGGCTCCACCTCCACCACGGGCACGCGCAGTGTGATCCGCGTCCCGCCGGTCGGTGCCGCGTCCACGGTCAAGGTGCCGCCTGCCGCCGCGGCGCGTGCGTGCATGTTGCGGAGCCCGTCGTGTCCGGAGCCGGGGGCGGGCGGTGGGCCCGGCGGGAGTCCGCGGCCGTCGTCCTCGATCTCGAGCCGCACGCTCGAGGAGTCGACGGCCAGCCGCACGCGCACCCGCCCGGCTCCCGCGTGGCGCAGCACGTTGGCCAGCGCCTCCTTCAGCACGAGCAGCAACGTCCGGCGGGACTCGGCCGACAACGCCGGGACCACTCCGCTCGGAGGGAAGTCGAGCTCCGCTTCGAGTCCGGCCGCGTCCAGCACGTCCCCGGCGTGTTCCCGCAGGAACGCCGCGGTGCGACCTCCGTCGTTCACCGGATCGATGGCCCAGATGATCTCGCCGATGGCGTCGAGCGCCTCGCGGGCCTTGGCGCCGATGCGGCCGATCCGTTCCACACCGCCGCTTCCACCTTCCGCCGCGGCCACATCGCTCAGGATGGCGATCTCGGTCAGGCTGGCGCCCACCTCGTCGTGCATGTCCCGCGAGAGCCGGGCCCGTTCCCGCTCCAGCGCCTGCTCGGCGCGCGCACGCGCGAGCTGCACGCGGTAGCGGGCCCGTGCCAGCAGGACCGTCACTCCTGCGATCACCGAGCCGAGCCCCGCCAGCACGGTGGCCCGGAACCACACGGTTTGCCATACCCACGGCTCCACGACCAGGGGGACCTGTGCCTCCTCGAGGCCCCACACGCCGTCCTCGTTCGCGCCGCGCACCCGGAACGTGTACGTGCCGGGGGGCACACTGGTGTAGGTGGCACGGGTGGCGGTGCCCACGTCGCGCCACTGCGTGTCGAACCCGTCGAGCATGATCACGTAGCGGTTGCGGTGCGGGTTCACGAAGCTGAGCGCCGCGTACTCGAACGCGAAGGTGTACTCGGACGGGCGCACCCGCAGCGACGCCCCGGCCCCCAGCGGCTCCCTGGTGCTCCCGGACTCCGTGGCGCGCTCGAACGCCGTCACCACCACGGGCGGAGCGTACGGGTTGTCGCGGATGTCGCGGGGGTGGAACCAGGTGACGCCGCGATCGCCACCGAAGAACAACGTGCCGTCGGCCGCTTCCAGATAGGCGTTGCGGTTGAACTCGACGTTGACGAGGCCCGTGCTGCGATCGTAGGCCCGGATCCGCTCCCCTTCCGGCTCGTCGGGATCCAGGACGGCGAGACCGCGGTTGGTGGAGAGCCACAGCCGGCGCCGCTCGTCCTCCAGGATGCCGTAGACCGCGTCGCTCGGGAGCCCGTCCGCGGTCGTGTAGCGGGCACGGAGGGAGCGATCGGCGCCGACCCGGTAGAGGCCGCTGTTCGCGCCCACCCAGACGTCGCCGCCCGGAGAGAAGTGGAAGACGAGCACGCCGTCGAGGCTGCCGGACAGATCCTCGATGCGCTCGCGCGCTCCCGACCCCGGGTCGAGCACCTCGATCCCGGAGCGGGCGCCCATCCACAGCCGCCCATCGGGATCCTCCTTGAGGTAGCCCATCTGGGAGAGCCCCGGTACCGGCACGAGTCGGAACGTCTCGGCATCGCCGTCGAACCACGCCAGCGTATCCGCACACGGGGTGGCGCAGCTGGTCCAGACGCGACCGCTCCGATCCGGCTGGAGGTCGGGGATGGAGTTGGGACTGCCCTCCAGGGTCGGTGGCGGCGGTGGCGCGACGCGCCGGTACACCCGGAAGCGTCCCGTCTCCGGCACGAACCGCCCGAGGCCCTCGGAGGTGGCGACCCAGAGCACGCCGCCTGCGTCCACCGCGAGGTCCCAGATCACGTCCGAGGGCAACGCGCCCGGATCGCCTGGAGCGGCGCGGAAGTGCCGTACCACGCCGGTGCGACGGTCCCAGCGATTGAGCCCTCCGCCGATGGTCCCGACCCAGACGGCGCCGCCCGGTGCCTCCGCCAGCGCCGTCACCAGACCGGAGCCCAGGGAACGGGGGTCGTCCGGCACGTGCTCGAGATGGTGGAACGGCTTGTGGGCCCGGGCATGCATGAACACCCCCCAGACGGTCCCGACCCAGACGTTCTGGGCCCGGTCCACATGGAGGACGACGGGCGCCAGCTCCGAGCGCGTGCCCAGCACGGGCAGGGACGAACGGGCGCGCACCCGTCCGGCCTCGACCCGGTCCACGCCGTCGTTCGAGAGCACCCAGACGACACCGGCCGAGTCCTCGGCCAGGGAGGCGGGCGCGACGCCCAGGGTCAGGAGCGTCGGCGCGTCCTGTGCGGGGTGCGCGTCGGGTGCCCAGCGGGCCACCCCGGAGGCCGTGCCCAGCCACACCGTCCCGTCCCTCGTCTGCAGCAGCGGTCCGCCCGCGAGCGCGAGCACGCCCTCCCCGAACGGCAGTGCGACACACCCTTCCGGGGGTTCGAGCCGGCAGCGCTCGAGCCCACCCTCGTCGGCGAGCCACAGCTGCCCGCTCCGGTCGAGCAGGGTCCGCGACGGCGTCTGATCGTCGGCGCCGGACGCCGCCGGAGCTGCGCGCGGCATCCAGGGCTGGAAGGAGGACGTGCGCGGGTCGAAGCGCCACAGCGAATCCGCTCCCACCAGCACCGGCTCGCCCCGCGCGGACAGGGCGACGGTCGCGCCCGCGAACCCCATGCGCTCGACCACGGTGAAGCCGGGCGCGCGGATGCGCGCGATGCCCGCGGGCACCTGCAGGTAGTCGTACGCGACGGCCCAGACGTCACCGCTGCGATCCTGCCGCAGCGAGCGGACGATGTTGCCCGGCAGCGAACCCGGGGTGAGCGGGTCGTGCCGCCAGGTGCGCACCTCGCGGCCGTCCCAGCGGGCCACACCCTCGCGCGTGGCGAACCAGAGGAATCCCTCCCGGTCCTCGAGGATGTCGTAGACCGAGCTCTGCGGCAGGAGCGCCTCGAGATCGACCGCTTGCACGAAGGAGGCGGGGAGATCGCCGGCGGCGATCGCAGGGGCCTCCTGCGGCGCGGCGTGCGCGGGCGCCAGCAGCACGGCCACCGTCCAGAAGCGTGCGATCCGCTGGGGTAGGCGTCGATTCATCGGGCTCGATTGGAGGGCAGCGGCCAAGGTGGACACACCGGCGCAGGCGCGCCACCGGCCTTGGCCGCACGCACGGCACGCTCACCGGCGCCCCGTTGGGCCTCCGAGAGGATGGAGGCCACGCCAGCAGGAGGAAATCACACAAACGGGCGATGCCGCGCCCGCCGCATCTCCCGTACCCTGCGTCAGGACCCGACGCGCGATGGCACCCCGCGCCCCACCCCAGACCCGGAGCCTTCCGTGAACCTGCATCGTCTCCTCGTCGCCCTGCTGGCGGCCCTGCTCCTGGTCGGCGCGGACGTCGCGCCCGCCGACGCCCAGCTGCGCGGCCTGCGTGACCGCGTGCGACGCACGGTCGAGAACGAGGTGAACCGCAAGGTGGACGACATGGTCCGCGACGCGGTGCGCTGCTCGCTCGGGGACGCAGCCTGCGCCGAGCAGGCGCGCAAGGACGGGAAGACGCCGGTCTTCGAGGACGACGACGGCAACATCGTGACGGACGAGAACGGAGAGCCGATCACCGATCCTGAGGATGCGGAGCGTGCCGGCGAGGCCCCCGGAAGCGGCGTCTGGCGCAACTACGACTTCGTGCCCGGGAGCGAGGTCATCTACGCGCTGGATCTGACCGACGAGCCCATCGGCCGCATCCCCGCCCGCCAGCTCGACTACGAGAGCGGGAACATGCAGGTGGTGGAGAAGGACGGGCGCAAGGTGCTGGAGTTCAGCTCCGAGACCCGCTTCCACATCCCGTTGCCGCGCGAGCTCCCCGAGGACTTCACCATCGAGTTCGAGTTCCAGGCGGCGGCGCCCAACATCGGCATGACGATGCTGATCGGGGCGCACGAGTCCAGCAACATCCGCTCCTACGGTCACCACTACCTCAATCTGTGGCAGAGCTCGGGGATCGCGTACGGTGGGACTCTCATCTCCAGCCAGGCGGGTCTGTGGCACATCTCCACGGAGATGATCCCGTTCAAGTTCCAGGTGGACGGAGACGCGGAGCAGCCGGACTACGCCATCCTCTACGCCGGCACCGAGCGGGTCGCCCAGGTGCCGAACGGGGACTTCGCGCGTGGGGCTTCGCTCGAGATCCGCATCCCGGCCAACGATTCACGGCGCGCGTACCTCTCCAACCTGGTGGTCGCGATCCATGGGGATCCGCTCTACGACGCGCTCACCAACACGGGCGAGTTCACCACGCGCGGGATCCTGTTCGACTTCAATTCCGACCGCCTGCGCCCGGAATCCACCCCGACCCTGCAGTCGATCCTGACGACGCTCGAGCAGCATGGGGATCTCTCGCTCGCCATCGAGGGCCACACCGATTCGAGCGGCGAGGAGGAGTACAACCAGCAGCTCTCCGAACGCCGCGCGGCCGCGGTGGTGGCGTGGCTGGTGGACAACGGCGTGGCCGGGGGGCGGCTGTCGGCCGTGGGGCGGGGCGAGACCGAGCCGGTGGCCGACAACGCCACCGAGGCCGGGCGCCAGCAGAACCGCCGGGTCGTCCTGAAGGCCGGCTCCTAGACCCGGCTCCGGGGGATCGCCCGAGGGCTCCGGCCCCCCCGACCGGGAGCGCGCGGAACGCCGCCCCGGTAGCACCCGCTCCCGGCCCCCGCCCGGGGTGCGGAAGGAGGTCCGGCCGGGACGCCCCGGCCGGGCCTCGTCGTGCTCCGCACCCGTCGCCGCCGGCGCGGGCCCGGTGTTACCCTACGGGTCCTCCGGGTCCGTGCATCCTTCCGGCCTCTCGCGGGAGCGAACGCGGATCCGCCGCTGCCACGGATCCACCCGAGCGGACGCTGCCCTGAAGACGCGGACCCATCCACCGGTGCCCGAGGACGCCCAGCGCGAAGCCGCCGAGCTCGCGCGGGCCATCGACGAGCACAACCACCGCTACCACGTCCTCGACCGACCCTCGATCTCCGATGCGGAGTTCGACCGTCTGTTCGCGCGTCTGGTGGAGCTGGAGGCGGACTTCCCCGCGTTGCGCGTCCCGCAGTCCCCCACGCAGCGCGTGGGGGGCGAGCCGCTGTCCACGCTTCCCACGCTCCAGCACGTGGTCCCGATGCTGTCCCTGGATTCGAGCCAGGACCCCGACGACGTGCGTCGTTTCCACGACCGCCTCTGCAAGGCGCTGGATGGCGAGCCGGAGTATGTCCTGGAGCCCAAGCTCGACGGGGCCTCCATGGAGCTCGTGTACGAGGACGGCCTGCTG
Source organism: Gemmatimonadota bacterium (assembly GCA_041390125.1). Taxonomy (NCBI): domain Bacteria; kingdom Pseudomonadati; phylum Gemmatimonadota; species Gemmatimonadota bacterium. Next base: position 145,604 of record JAWKQN010000011.1, read on the forward strand.
ACGCGGGCCGTGACGCGCGGCAACGGGACCCACGGGGAGGGCGTGACCGAGAACGTGCGCACGATCCCGTCGGTGCCGCTGCGGCTGCGCACGGAGGGTGCGGTCGCTCCCCCGGAGCTGCTGTCCGTGCGCGGAGAGGTGCTGATGTTCCTCGAGGCGTTCGAGGCGCTGAACGAACGCCTCATGGAGCGAGGGGAAGAGCCCTTCGTCAATCCGCGCAATGCGGCCGCCGGAGCGGTGCGTCAGCTCGACTCGCGCATCACCGCCGAGCGGCCCCTGCAGTTCATCGCCTACGACGTCCTGGAGGCGCGGGGGCTGACGCTCCAGCGGGACGACGAGGGCATCGCGCTCCTGGCCGCGTGGGGCTTCCGCATCCCGGACCGGGTGGAGGTCGTCACCGGACTCGACGGCGTGCTCGACTACCATCGGCGCTACGGGGAGGACCGCGACGGGCTCGACTACGAGATCGACGGCGTCGTGATCAAGGTCAACGATCTCGCCGCACGCGCCCGACTCGGCACCACCGCGCGCCACCCGCGCGGCGCCATGGCGTTCAAGTTCCCCCCGCGGCAGGAGGTCACGCGGATCGAGCGCATCGCGGTCTCCGTCGGCCGCACCGGCGCCATCACACCGGTCGCGCTGCTGCTGCCGGTGGAGGTGGGCGGCGTCACGGTCTCGCGCGCCACGCTGCACAACCGGGAAGAGGTGGCGCGCAAGGACGTGCGCGAGGGGGATCTCGTGCGCATCCAACGCGCGGGGGACGTGATCCCCCAGGTCGTGGAGCGCCTGGAGGAGCCCGGGCGTGAGCGGTCGGAGGCGTACCGGATGCCGGACACCTGTCCGGCCTGTGGCACCCCGGTGGTGGAGCGCGGGCCGTTCACCGTGTGCCCCAACCGCTTCGGGTGTCCCGCCCAGCTCAAGGGTCGGCTCGTCCACTTCGGATCGCGCGGCGCGCTGGACATCGAGGGCCTGGGCGAAGAGACCTCCGCCCTGCTGGTCGAGCGGGCGCTGGTCACCGACCTCGCGGACCTCTTCCACCTGCGGCCCGAGGCCCTGGTGGAGCTGCCGGGCTTCGCGGAGCGCTCCGCCGGCAACCTGGTCGACGCCATCCAGGCCCGCCGGGACACCGAGCTGGCCCGCTTCATCCACGGCCTCGGGATCCCCGAGGTGGGCTCCGCCGTCGCGCGGGACCTGGCCGCGCACTTCCAGACCCTTCCGGGCCTGCTCGCCGCCGACGCGGACGCCCTCGTGGCCGTCCCGGGGATCGGGCCCAAGATGTCCGAGGCCATCCGCGCCTTCCTGGACGAGCCGCGCAACCGCTCCGCCATCGAGCGCCTCGCCGGCGAGATGCGGACCCTGACCGCCCCACCGCCCGTGCGCGTGGGCCGACTGACCGGAAAGAAGATCGTCTTCACCGGGGGCCTGGAGACCCTGACGCGCGATGAGGCCAAGGCCCGCGCGGAGGCCGAGGGCGGCCGCGTGGTGGGATCCGTCAGCAAGGCCACCGACTACGTGGTGGCAGGAAGCGACGCCGGCTCGAAGCTGGACAAGGCCCGGGACCTGGGCCTCGAGATCCTGACCGAGGAGGAGTTCCTCGCGTTGGTGGGCGGAGAGGACTAGACCGTGGAGAACTTCGAGATCGCGCGCGTGCTCGGCGAGCTCGCCGACCTCCTGGAGATCCAGGGCGCGAACTCGTTCCGGGTGCGCGCCTACCGCAACGCCGGCCGCGCCGTGGCGCAGACCAGTCGCCCCTACGCCGAGATGGTGGCCGCCGGCGAGAAGCTGACGGACCTGCCCGACATCGGCGAGACGGTCGCCTCGCACATCGTGGAGCTCGTGCGCACCGGCCGGCTGGGCCGCCTGGAGGAGCTGGGGCGGGAGGTGCCCCTTTCGCTGGTGGAGCTCACCCGGCTCGAGAGCGTGGGGCCCAAGAAGGCGGCCCGGCTGTGGAAGGAGCTCGGGGTCACCACGCTGGAGGAGCTCGAGGCGGCCGTGAAGGCCGGACGGGTGGAGACGCTGAGCGGCTTCGGCCCCAAGAGCGCGACCCGCCTGCTGGAGGCCATCGCGGACCGACGCAAGCAGCGCGGCCGTCTCCTCCTGTCGGAGGCCGAAGCCTTCCTGGACCCGCTGCTGCGCTGGCTGCGCGAGGCCCCCGACCTGGAGCGCCTCGAGGTGGCGGGGAGCTTCCGTCGCCGCCGGGAGACCATCGGTGACCTGGACCTGCTCGCGACGGTCCAGGGAGACGGAGCGGACGTCATCCAGCGCTTCGTGGACTACCCCTCGGTCGAGCGGATCACGGGGCAGGGCGAGACCAAGGGCAGCGTGGTCCTGCGTGGAGGCCCCGCCGTGGACCTGCGGGTGCTGCCCCCGGAGAGCTTCGGTTCGGCGCTCCTCTACTTCACGGGCTCCAAGGAGCACAACGTCGAGCTGCGCACCCAGGCCGTCCGCGCCGGACTCAAGGTGAGCGAGTGGGGTATCTTCCGGGTCACAGAGACCGGGGAGGAGGGGGAGCGGCTGGCCGGCCGGACCGAGGAGGAGTGCTACGAGGCGCTGGGCCTGCCCTGGATCCCGCCCGAGCTGCGCGAGAACCGGGGCGAGATCGCGGCCGCCCGGAAGGGGCACCTGCCTACCCTCGTCGGGGTGGAGGACCTGCGCGGCGAGGTGCACGCCCACACCGAATGGAGCGATGGCGCGCTCACCCTGCGGGAGCTGGTGGAGACCTGTCGGGATCGCGGGCTGGAGTACGTGGTGATCACCGACCACACGCCGGCCGTGGGCGTGGCGGGAGGGCTCAACGCGAAGCAGGTACGGCAGCAGTGGGAGGAGATCGAGCGGGTGCAGGAGGTCGTCGAAGGCATCCGGATCTTCCGTGGGCTGGAGGTCGACATCCTGCGCGACGGGTCCCTGGACATGGATGACGACATCCTGGAGCAGCTGGACTTCGTGATCGTGTCGGTGCACACGCACATGGGAATGGAGAAGGACGAGATGACGGACCGGGTGGTGCGCGCGCTCGAACACCCGTCCGTGGACCTGTTGGGCCATCCGACCGGGCGGCTGCTCAACCGCAGGGAGCCGTACGCCATCGACATGGAGACCGTGCTCCAGGCGGCGGCCGAGGCCGGCGTGGCGGTGGAGGTCAACAGCAACCCCAGGCGCCTGGACCTCCCGGACGTCCACCTGGCGCGGGCGCGCGAGCTCGGCATTCCGGTGGCCGTGACCACCGACACGCACAAGGTCCGTGAGCTCGACAACGCCCGCTTCGGCGTGGATCAGGCGCGCCGCGCCTGGCTGGGTCCCGAACACGTGCTGAACGCCCGAGCTGCGGATGCGTTCGCGTCGTGGCTGCGCCGGCGGGACGCCTGACATGCTGGCGCGCCTGCTGCTGCTGGCCGGCGGGATCGGCGCCCTCTACTTCGGCGCCGAGTGGTTGATCCGCGGCGCCGCGGCCCTGGCCCAGCGCTTCGGCGTGCCGCCCATCGTGGTGGGGCTCACCGTCGTGTCGCTGGGCACGTCCGCCCCGGAGCTGGCCGTGAGCATCCGGGCGGCGCTGGGCGGGCAGGCCGACATCGCGGTGGGCAACGTGCTGGGGTCCAACCTCGCCAACGTGGGGCTGGTCCTGGGTCTGACCGCCCTCATCCAACCGCTCACGGTGGCCGCCCGGGTCGTGGTGCGGGAGATCCCCATCATGATCGGGATCACGCTGCTCCTCTACCCGCTCATCCTGGATCTCGAGGTGACGCGCTTCGACGGTGCCTTGCTGGTCTCGCTCCTGGTCGCGTACCTGATCTACGTCTTGAAGGCTTCGCGCAACGAGCCGGAGGCCGTGCTCGAGGAGTTCTCCGGGTTCATCGAGGAGATCCCGGAGACGCAGGGCAACACGCGCCGCACGCTGCGCGATATCGGGCTGATCCTGGTCGGTCTGTCGGCGCTCGTGATCGGAGGCAACGCCATCGTGGGCTCCGCCACCTACATCGCCGCGGCGCTGGGCGTCTCCGAGATGGTGATCGGCATGACGGTCGTGGCGGTGGGCACGTCCCTGCCGGAGCTGGCCACGTCGGTGGTGGCCGGCATCCGCCAGGAGGCGGACATCGCCGTCGGCAACATCATCGGCTCCAACATCTTCAACATCGGCGGCGTCCTGGGCGTCACCGCGCTCGTGCAGCCGATCCCCGTCGGGGCCGAAGTCCCCAACCTGCACCTGCTGGCGGTGCTGTTCATGTCGGTCCTCGTCTTCCCGTTCGCGCGGTCCAGCTACACCGTGCAGCGCCTGGAGGGCACGTTGCTCTGCCTCACCTACCTCGGTCTGGGTCTCTGGATCTTCTGGTGAGCCATCCATGAGCCGCTCCTCCGACCCGGTGCTGGCTGCCATCGAGCGCTGGCTGGAGCGCGGGCTCGTGGGCGAGGAGCTCGCGGAGCGGCTGCGTGCCGACGCCGTCGCCTCGGCGCAGGAGCGGGGCCGGACGCAGCTCCAGTACACGCTGGGCGCGACCGCGGGGCTCATCCTGCTCCTGGCCGCCGGCATCTTCATCGCGCGCAACTGGGCGCTGTTGGGCGTGCCGTTCCGCTGCGCCATCCTGGTCGGGACCGGTGCGTTGCTCGTGGCGGGTGCGCGACCCCTGGAGACCCGCGCGCGGCTGGAGCCGGTGGGACTGCTGCTGCGCGCTTCGGGACTCGCCCTCGTGCTGGTGGCGTGGCTCTATTCGGACGAAGCGTGGGAGGCCGGGACCCCCGGCGCGTTCCTCGTGGCCGCGCTCGCCCTGCTGACGCCGTGGCTGAGCGTGCGGCTGGCCAGTGGGCGGCGGGCCGGGACGGCGGCGGTGAACACGATCGCCGCGTATGCCTTCCTCGCGGTCTTCCTCGACCGCCTCGGATTGTCCGGGGACGGCGTCGTCTGGGTGCTGGACGCCGTGCTGCTGCTGTCCCTGGTGTCGCTCGCGCTGCGGCTGCGCGCGGCGGATCCGTCCTCCGCCGTCGAGGCGACGCTGGTGGCGTTCCTGGTCAGCCTGTTCGGCGGGCTGGTCCTGGTCTGGTGGACGGCGGTCGGCCCGCTCGGCGTCGAGGGCTCGGCCATCTGGCCGTTGGATCTGTGGCTGCTGGTCATCGTGGCCGTCCTGCTCTGGGGCATCCATCGCGCGCCGCCGCGGCTGTGGCGGCCCTGGTACGACCGGCTCCTCGCCGGCACCGTGTTGATCGGGATGGTCTTCTCGTTCTTCTCGTTGGAGGAGGTGGATCTGCGGGGGCGCTGGATGGCGCTGGGACCGGCGCTGGTGGCCGCGGTGGGCATCCCGTACGGGCTGCGGCATTCGCGCGCGGTGGCGCTGAACGCCTGTATCGCGCTCCTCGCGGCCGCGGGGGCCCTCACGCGCTGGGGGGACCGCGGACCGCTCTCCGTCGTGCTGGTCCTGGGCGCCACCGCCGCGCTGCTGTTCGGGATCGCCACGCGTCTCGCGCGAGGACCGGTATGAGCGGCTCCGACCCGTCCGGTCTCCCGTTCGGCCAGCAGCTGCCGCGCATCCGCGTCCGGCCGCCGGGCCCCCGGTCCCGACAGTTGGCCGCGCGCCTGCGCCGCGTGGAGTCACGCAACGTCACCTACGTCTCGGACACCTTCCCGGTCTTCTGGCAGCGCGCACACGGCGCCAACGTCGAGGATGCCGACGGCAACGTCTACCTGGACCTGAGCGGCGCGTTCGGTGTGGCCTCCGCCGGGCACACGCCGGTCGCGGTCACGGACGCGGTGACGGCGCAGGTGTCGCTGCTCGTGCACGGCATGGGAGACATCCATCCGCCCGCGCTCAAGGTGGACCTGCTCGAGCGTCTGGCGCGATTGGCACCGTGGCGCTCCGCGCGCGCGGTGTTGGCCTCCTCCGGGTCGGAGGCGGTGGAGATCGCGCTCAAGACCGCTCTCCTGGCGACCGGACGGACCGGCGTGCTGGCGTTCGAGGGGTCGTACCACGGGCTCACCCTGGGCGCGCTCGCGGTCACGCATCGCGAGGACTTCCGCGCGCCGTTCCGCGAGCGGCTCTTCCCCGGCGTGCGCTTCCTCCCGTTCCCGGGCGGCGTGGGCGGCACTCCGGTGCACGAGGCCATCCACGCCGTGTCCGCCGCGCTGTCGGGTGGGGACGACGGCCCGCCCGTGGGCGCCATCCTGGTCGAGCCGGTGCAGGGGCGTGGCGGGGTGCGGGTACCGCCGCCCGGGTTCCTGAGCCACGTCGCGGATCTGGCGCGTGAGCACGGTGCCCTCGTCGTCTGCGACGAGATCTTCACCGGCCTGGGGCGAACGGGGCGCATGTTCGCGTTCGAGCACGAGGGCATCCAGCCGGACCTCTTCTGCGTCGGGAAGGCGCTCGGGGGTGGGATGCCCCTGTCCGCGTGCCTGGGGCCGCGCCGCGTGATGGACGCGTGGCCGGAGTCGGCCGGGGAGGCGCTCCAGACCAGCACGTTCCTGGGTCACCCGCTCTCGTGTGCCGCGGCGCTGGCGTTCCTGGACACGCTCGAGCGCGAAGGGCTGGTGCGACGGGCCCGCGAGGTGGGCGCCGCCCTGCTGGCGGGCCTGCGTGCGGATCTCGCCGACCATCCGGCCGTCACGGACGTGCGAGGCCGCGGACTGCTGATCGGCGTGGAGCTCGCCACCGGACCGGATCTGCGCCCGGGGCCCGAGGTGGCCGAAGCCCTGCTGCGGCGGGGCGTGATCCTGCTGCCTGCGGGACCGGACGGGCGCGTGCTGGAGCTGGCGCCCCCGCTCACGATCTCGGAGGACCAGGTGGCCTTTGCGCGCGAGATCCTGCGCGCGGAGATCACCCGGGCCTGAGTGGCGCGGCGTCGCCTGCCGACGTCGCCCCGCCGCGTCCCTACAACCCTTCCAGGATGTCCTTGGCCACGCCCGTGGTTGAGAAGCCACCGTCGTGGAAGAGGTTCTGCATCGTGACCTTGCGGGTGTAGTCCGAGAAGAGCATGACGCAGTAGTCGGCGCATTCCTCCGCGGTGGCGTTCCCCAGCGGCGACATGCGCTCCCCGTAGGCGAGCATCTTCTCGAACCCGGACACGCCGGTCCCCGCCGTGGTGGGTGTGGGGGACTGCGACACCGTGTTCACGCGCACGCGGTTCTTCGTGCCGAAGTGGTACCCGAAGCTGCGCGCGATCGACTCCAGCAGCGCCTTGGCGTCCGCCATGTCGTTGTATTCGGAGAAGGTGCGCTGCGCGGCCACGTAGCTGAGCGCCACGATGGAGCCCCACTCGTTCATCAGATCCCGGTGATAGAGGAGCTGCATGATCTTGTGGAACGACACGGCCGAGACGTCCAGCGTCTTCTGCAGCCAGTCGTAGTTGAGGTCGGTGTAGACACGCTTCTTGCGCACGTTCGGGGACATCCCGATGGAGTGCAGCACGAAGTCGATCTTGCCCAGCTCGGCCTCGGCGGCGTCGAAGAGCGCATTCAGGTCGTCGGTGGACGTGGCGTCGGCGGCGATCAGCGGCGCACCCGTGCGTTCGGCCAGGTCCTTCACGCTCCCCAGCCGCAGCGCCACCGGCGCGTTGCTCAGGACGAAGCGCGCGCCCTCCGCGTGGGCCCGCTCGGCCACCTTCCAGGCGATGGAGAGCTCGTCGAGGGCGCCGAAGATGATGCCGGTCTTGCCGGCCAGGAGATCGTGGGCCATGGCGGTGGACTCTGGGAGGCAGGCCGGGCCGGGCCGGCGGGCGATGAGGCCGCCCCGGACGGACGGCACCGGCCGCCAAGATAGGCCGACCCGACCGCGGCCGGTACCGGCCCGGAGCCCCAGGGTGGGGCCGTCTGCGCGACCGACCCGGCGGGGTCCGGACCGGTCGGACGGCTTGCCCGACCGATCGGACTGCGTCCTCCGACCGGTCGGACGACGTCCCCGACCGCGAATGGCATCCCCGACCGACCGCACGGCGCCCCCGACCGATCGGACGGCGCCCCCGTCCGGCCGGGCCTCAGCGCAGGCCGGTCAGCCTGCGTACCACCACGGTGGGGACGTCCAGGGCATCCAGCTCGACCACCGCCATCCGGTCGTCGGGACCGAACGCGAGCGGGAGTCGGAGGCCGTCCGCCGGGACGGTCCCCAGGTAGCCTTCGGTGGGGCTCAGCACGTCGATCGGCCCCTCCGCCCCCACGGCCTCGGCCGTGCGCTCCACCCAGATGCGGCCCGCCCAGTCGGTCGCCAGCCCCGCGATGACCGGGCGCTCCTGCGCGAACGTGGTCTGCTCGAGCTGCTGCTCCACCATGCGCTCGATGGCCTTCTGGTCGAGCGTGACGGTCTGCGAGCCCGAGCCGCCGCTGCTGCCGCCCCCACCCTGGCCCCGCACGATCATCACCGCGCCCGGGCGGCCACCCCCGCCGCCGCCCCCGCGCGCGGCCTCCATGCGCTGCCGCCGGTAGGCCTCCCGGTCCCGTTCGCCGACCCGGCGAGGCGGAAGGGGCCGGCGCAGCACCCGCTCCACGCGGCCCCCCGCGCCCACGAGCTTGACGGCATAGCCCACCGAATCGGTGACGGCCAGCTGGCCGCCCGGGAGCAGGCCGAAGTGCAGCCCGGGAGCAAAGGCCAGCTCGGCGTCTCCCATGGAGAAGCGCATCCCGCCCCCGGGGGAGAGCTCCACCGGGCGCTCGGGCGGGGGCAGGCGCCAGGCGTCGTAGGCGGTCTCCACCCCGGAGCCCGCTCCCGGCGCCACCCGCTGGATCGGGCGCCGATCGGCGGGACCGGCGTCCCCCGCGCCGATCCGCAGGCCGTCCCCGCTGAACAGCACCCGGCCCTGCGCGTCGACCTGGAAGCCGCGCAGCGGAAGGCCCTGGTCCGGGCCGTGGGCCTCCTGGCCCAGGAAGCGGCCGTCGGGACCGAAGCGCAGGAAGGCCATGTGCCCGAGATCGAAGACGAGCAATGTCCCGTCGGGCGCCACGCCCAGGGAGACGGGGCTCCTGAACTCCCCCGGTCCGTCGCCCCGGAGGTCGTGCGTGCGGACGTGGGTGCCGTCGGCCCCCACCACGACCACCCGCTGGCTCTGGGCATCGAGCACGTAGAGCCGACCCGCCGCGTCGAAGGCGGCCTGGGTGACCCGCGCCAGCTCCTGCCACTCCGCCCCGTCGGCGCCCCCGATGCGGTACACCTCCTCGGTGCGCAGGGCCAGCGTCCGGTCCGCTCGGGGCAGGTCGGTGACCGTCTGGGCAGCGACGGCCAGCGGAACGAAGGCCAGGGCGATCGTGGACGGAAGACAGGTCCGGAGCATGGTGCCTCGCCGCGGCGGCGGAGGTGGCGGGCCGGAGGGCGTCTCCAGCGCGTGCAGGGGATGGGATGCCCGCCCGCGGCGCCAGCGTTGGCCGGGGCACGTCGTTATCTTTCAAGACTGCGCCCACACCCCCGGAGGCGGGCGCCCTGGACCCCAGAACTCCCGGAGTGCCGATGACGGACCTGCTCACCCGGACCGTTGCCAAGCGCCCCCGCACCCTCCGCTTCGAGGGCCGGATCCTGTTCCTGGTGGACGACGCCGCGCTCATGCGGCGGCAGCTCCAGGACGGTGAGAACCTCGAGCTGACGGACGAGTTGCGAGCCCTGCTGCGCGATCAGATCAGCACGGACGAGATCACGCCCGCCTACATCTGCTACTTCCACGACGAGACCCTGGGCGAGTTCCCCTACCTGGGGCTGCGCTCCCGTGACCCCGCGACCGGGACGCCGGTCGCGCCCGTGACGCGGGGCAGCGTGAAGGCCGGCGGCTTCGTGTGCTCGGTGGCGGGCAAGCGCCGGGGCAAGGGCTCCTCCCGCGAGCAGAGCCCCTATGCGGAGCTCATGGCGGGCATCCAGGTGGTGGTCGGGGAGAGCATCGAGCGGATCTACAACGAGAACTGCCAGAACCTGGGGATGCTGACCACCACGGACTTCGGCATCATCGAGCGGATCCGTCGGGGTGAGGAGATCCCGCTCGAGGCCTTCCTCGCCGGCACCGATCCGATCACCCGTCAGATCATCGAGTACGGCGGGCTGTTCGAGTTCAACCTGGCCCGCTTGCAGGGCAAGGTGGAGCTGCCGCTCCCCGAGGCGCTGGCCGCGGCGAACAGCGCCTCGTCCACCGCCATCGAGGCCTCCTCTCCCGCGGCGGAGCTGTCCGGCCTTCCGCCGGTGCAGCCGCCCTGGCGGCCCATGACCCTGGGGGAGAAGATCTTCGCCCGCCACTGGGTGGTCGACGCGGCCGCCGGTGACGTGGGCGTGGAGTGGGTGCGCCCCGGCGAGGCGGGCTTCTTCCGTACCGACATCCGCTTCTCGCACGAATACGTGACGCCCATGGCGGCCATCTTCTTCGAGGAGAAGCTGGGCGCCGACGCCGAGGTCGCCGATCGAAGCTCCATCCTCTTCTTCCGCGATCACCTGACCTTCCTGGCCAAGGCCATGAGCCAGGAGCGGATCGAGGAGGGCCTGCTGGACGTCGCCAACCAGCTCGAGGTCAAGCAGCGCGAGTTCTCCGAGCGGCAGGGGATCAAGCTGTACGGGGAGCAGATGGGACACCGGTTGGGCTCCGAGGCCATCTGCCACTCGAAGATCCTCGAGGAGTACGCCGAGCCCGGGATGCTCATCATCGGGACGGACTCGCACACGCCCCACGCGGGTGCGATCGGCGCGCTCGCCTTCGGCGTGGGCACCACGGCCATCTTCAACTCCTGGATCACGCGCGACGTCCGCGTGCAGGTCCCGCCCTCGTTCAAGGTGGTCATCTCGGGGACGCCACGTGCGAACGTGACGGCCAAGGACTACATGCTGGAGATCCTCCGGCATCCCTACATCCGGGATGGGCACGCGATCGGGCAGATCATCGAGTACGCCGGGCCGGCCGTGGAGGCGCTGTCCGTCGACGAGCGGGCCACCATGACCAACATGGCGGCGGAGGTCGGCGCGTTCACCGGCCTGGTGGCGGCCGACGAGCGCACGGTGGAGTTCCTGGTGAACGAGCGCGGCATGGACGCCGACAAGGCGCGCGCGCTCGCGGCGGGCATGCAGAGCGATCCCGACGCCGAATACGTGAAGGTGATCGAGATCGACGCGGCCTCCGTGCGGCCGATGGCCGCGCTGCCCGGCGACCCCGGCAACGGGCTGTACGTCGACGAGCTCGGCAGCGAGCCCATCCGCATCGACATCGCCTACGCCGGCTCCTGCACGGCGGGCAAGAAGGAGGACATGGACATGTACGCCCGTGTCTTCCGCGAGGCGCGGGCACAGGGTCTGCGCATCCACCCCGATGTGCGCTGCTACATCCAGTGCGGCTCGATCGAGGTACGGGAGTACTGCCGCCGGCAGGGATACCTGGAGCTCTTCGAGGCCATGGGTGCCGAGTTCATCGAGCCCGGCTGCGGGGCCTGCATCAACGCGGGGCCGGGCGTGACGGCAGCCCCGGGCGACGTGTCGATCTCCTCGCAGAACCGGAACTTCCCCGGTCGCTCCGGTCCCGGGCAGCTCTACCTGGGCTCGCCCTACACGGTCGCGGCCAGCGCCGTCGCAGGTGCCGTGGTGGAGTGGGTGCCGGGAGAGCCGATCCGACCGGTGCCGGCGCGGGAGCCGCAGCCCGCGTAGGCTGCGCGGGTCACCCGGCCGAGCGAGCAGCGAGGCCCGACGCCTTCCGGCGTCGGGCCTCGTCCGTTCAGGCGATGTCGGCCAGGGTGGGCTCGCCCGGCGCGGCCGAGGGTGCCGCCCGCACCACCCGGTTGCGGCCGCTGCGCTTCGCCGCGTAGAGCGCCCGGTCCGCCGCGCGCAACAACTCGCTGGGTGTGTCGCGACCCATGCCCCAGGTCGTGATCCCGATGCTGATCGTCACGCGGAACGGCTTCTGGTCCGGGTCGGTGTGCCGTGCGTCCGCCACTTCCGTGCGGATGCGCTCGGCCAGCGCGGACGCGCCTTCCAGGTCGGTCTCGGGGAGCAGGATCGCGAACTCCTCGCCGCCGATGCGGCCCGTCACGTCCACCTCGCGCGCCACGGAGCGCACGGCGCGCGCGGTCGCGACCAACACCTCGTCTCCGACCTGGTGTCCGAAGGCGTCGTTGACTTCCTTGAAGTGATCCAGATCCAGCAGCATCAACGCGAAGTCGTGCCCGTGGCGCTGGCTGCGCCGGCATTCCCGCTCCAGTTGCTGCAGGAAGTAGCGCCGGCTGCTGAGCCCGGTCAGCGTGTCGCTGTTGGCGAGACGCTCGAGCTCGGTGTTCGCCTCCTCGAGAGAGGCCGTGACCACCCGCAAGCCGGCCTCGATACGCCGCCGATCCGTGGTCTCCCGGAACACCAGCACGCGTCCCATCAACGCGCCCGAGGAGGGACTGTGGATCGGCGAGACCCGCAGATCGTACACGCGCTCGTCGAGACCTGGACCCATGGTCACGTCCTGCACCTCGGCGATCCCGAGGTCGAGGACATGCTCCAACGCGGGAGCCCGCGCGAGATCCGAGAACGAACGGCCGATGGCGGCGTGGGTGGCCGGCCCGAAGATCGCGGCGCCAGCGGGATTGAAGTCGAGGATGCGGCCTTCGTCGTCGAGGACGAAGACGGCGTCCCCGATGCTCTCGAACGCCTGGTTGCGGGCGACCGGCACGAGGTCGGCCGCGCCCGACCGCATCAGGCCCCACGCCAGGAGCGAACCCGCGAAGGCGTAGCCGAGCGGGATGAAGTCGAACCACACCCCCGGGCTAAGGGGCGACAGATAGAGGATCGTGGCCACCACGACCAGCGCGGGTCCACCCACGATCGCGACGAGCTGCTTGCGGGTGTGATAGGTCTGGCCCACGGTCCAGACCAGCACGGCCGTCGCCGCCAGCATCAGGCCGTAGCAATAGATCGCATGCAGGTAGAAGACCGGCCCGTGCTCCAGCGACAGGCTGAGCAGCGCACCGGAGCGGACCTGCTGGATGTCCGCCCAGACGAGCCCGTGCCAGTCGTTGGTGAAGACCAGGCCCGTGATCACCGCCGCGATGAGGACCAGCAACGGACCCCACTGGGAGCTGGTCCGCGGGCTGCGGCCGGTGTAGCGGAGCGCGAAGAGGAACCAGGCGACCGAGGCGCCGAGCACGGCCGGATACTGGAGCTTGCAGAACCAGAGCTGGGCCGTGAGGCTCGTGAAGGCCAGCGCCAGGGCCTGCATGAGGCTGTAGAGGGCGACCGCGATCATCATCCCCTGCAACATCAACGATGCGGCGGCCGGGCGCGTGCGCCGGCTGTAGGCCGCCGTGGCGACACACCACAGCACGGCCAGCAACGGGGGAAGGATCCAGTTCGTCAACTGCACTGCAAGAGGACCTTGGCGGGGGTGGGGTCCAGCGGGTACGCGCCAGCACCCGGGAAAGCTGCACCTTTCATACCCGGGAATGCGCGAAATCAAGCGTTTCCCGGTCATCCGCCTCCCCGTGCACGCGGATACGCCTCGGAGGGCCGCCCGGGAATGGCGCCCCTTGGGGGTTTCCCCTCAGGACCCGGAAGGATCTGCCGCCTCGGGAAAGCGGCGCAAAGTCAGGTGTTTACGTCCCTTAGGAGGTCCTCAACCCACGCGCTCGGGGGGGCAGGAAGGTCCCCTGGAGGTCATTCGTGCCGACCCCCACCGGGGAGTCCCCGGTACACCGGACGCGAAAGCGCCCCGCACCGGATCCCGGCGCGGGGCGCTCGCATGGCCGCTGCTGGACTCGAACCAGCGACCCCTACGATGTGAGCGTAGTGCTCTACCAGCTGAGCTAAGCGGCCGCTCCGGGAAGCGTCTCGGGGCTCCCACGCAGCGCGGACCCGCACGAGCGGACCCGATACCCCCACGGGGAATCGAACCCCGGTTTTCTGGCTGAGAACCAGATGTCCTAGGCCACTAGACGATGGGGGCGTAGCGGCCCCGGAGGCCCGAGCCTCCGGGAGACGTGGAAAATACCCGGCCCCCTGCGGCCGTCAACCCCGTTTCCGGTCTGCGTGGAGCTGCGCAGAAAGGCGCTGTCGGCCGCGGTCCGGTACCGCCGCCCGAACCAAATGCCGCTCCACGGGTTACATGCCGGCGAAGCGGCGTTCCCCGACGTACGGAATCAGGCCGAGGACGACCGAATGGCGAAGAAGCGTCGCGTGCTGGACGAAGCCACCCTCGAGGAGTGGCTCGGCGAGCACAAGGGCTGGAAGCTCCAGAACGGGTCCATCGTCAAGGACTTCAAGTTCAAGAACTTCCGCGATTCCATCGTCTTCGTGAACCGCGTGGCCACCATCTCCGACGACGCCGACCACCACCCCGACATCGACATCCGCTTCAACCGGGTCCAGATCGCGCTGACGACCCATGATGCGGGGGGGATCACGAAGTCCGACCTGGACGTCGCGCGGACCATCGATTTCGCGACGTCGGCCCGGTAGGGAAGCTCTGCACATGTGCGGTCCCTCGCGCGCGGGGGAGATCCGCTTCCTCGATCCGAACCGCTGAGGCCGGGCTCCCGCTCCCGGCTCCGCCGTCCCCCACCACCGGTGTGCGTGATGAAGAAGCTTCTGGGTCCGGGCGGCCTGGTCGCCCTGCTCCTCCTCGTCGGGTGTTCGGGATCCGAGCGCTCGCCCTCCTCCGACGCCCCCGCGGAGTCGTCCTTCCGTGTCGCGCTGCTGACGTCGGGTCCCGTGTCCGACGCCGGTTGGTACGCCGGCGCCTACGAAGGCCTCCAACGGATCGGCTCCGAGATGGGGGCCCGGGTCAGCCACCAGCAGACCCGCACGCCCGCCGAGTTCGACGAGGCGTTCGTCGCGTTCGGCACCGACGGCTACGACCTGGTCTTCGCCCACGGGTTCGAGTACCAGGACGCCGCGCTCCGGGCCGGAGCGCGCTTCCCCGACCTGCGCATCGTGGTCTCTTCCGGAGGCCGGATCGCGCGGAACGTGATCCCGTTGATCTTCCGCCTGGAGGAGGGAAGCTACCTGGCCGGGATGGTGGCGGGAGCGCTGACCCGCAGCGGGACCGTGGGCATGGTCGGAGGCGTCGAGATCCCTCCCGTGAAGGGGACCTTCGATGCCTTCCGGGCGGGGGCGATGTCGGTCCGGCCGGACATACGGGTGATCGAGGCCTTCACCGGTGACTGGGAGGACGTGGCTGCGGCGAAGGAGGCAGCCGTGGCGCAGCTTCGTGCGGGGGCGGACATCCTGATCCACAACGTGGACGCGGGAAGCTTCGGGATCTTCCAGGCCGTGCGCGAAGCCCGGGCCGGGGGCCGCGACGTGTGGGCGATGGGGAT
Source organism: Gemmatimonadota bacterium (assembly GCA_041390125.1). Classification (NCBI taxonomy): domain Bacteria; kingdom Pseudomonadati; phylum Gemmatimonadota; species Gemmatimonadota bacterium. Next base: position 160,824 of record JAWKQN010000011.1, read on the forward strand.
GAACCGGGATCAGAACGACGTCGCGCCGGACGTGATCCTGGGGAGCGCCGTCATCCGCATCCCGGAAGCGTTCCTGCAGGCCGCCGAGCGGCTGCGCGCGGGTCCGATGCCTGCCGAGCCGCTGGACATGAGCCTCCGCGACGGCGTGATCGACTTCGTGCCCAATCCCGCGTTGGCCGACGTGCTGCCCGCCGAGCTGCTGGATCGGCTGGAGGAGGCCCGACAGGAGATCGTGGCGGGTACGCTGCGCGTGCCGCGCGTCCCGTTCGTCGAGGGCGAAGCCACGCCGTGAGCGGTTCGGCACCCGCCCTGGAGGCGCGGGGCCTGGAGAAGCGCTACGGTCCGGTGCGGGCCCTGGCGGGCGCGCACCTCCAGGCCTTCGCCGGCGAGGTGCACGCCCTCCTGGGGGAGAACGGCGCCGGCAAGAGCACCTTCGTCGGTGCCTTGGCCGGGCTCGTCCGTCTCGACGACGGCGAGATCCGGCTGGAGGGGGCTCCCGTGCGCATCGACTCCCCCCGGGCCTCGGCCGCGCGCTCCATCGGGGTCGTCCATCAACACTTCGCGCTGGTGCCAGCGCTCACCGCGCTGGAGAACGTGGCGCTGTCCGCGGGGCGCGACGTGGGGTGGGGGCCCCTGCCGCTCTCGCGGATCCGCCAGCGCGCCCGGGACGTGGCGGCGCGGACCGGGCTGGACGTGCCGCTCGATGCCCGGGTCGAGGATCTCAGCGTCGGCGCCCGACAGCGGCTCGAGATCCTCAAGCTGCTCTACCGCGACCCCCGTGTCCTGGTGCTCGACGAGCCCACGGCGGTGTTGTCCCCGCCGGAGGTCGACGGGCTCTTCCGTGCGCTACGGGCCCTGGCCGCGGAGGGGCGGACGGTCATCCTGATCGCCCACAAGCTGGACGAAGTGCTGTCCATCGCTTCCCGCGTCACGGTGCTGCGGCGCGGCGAGACCGTGCTGGAGGCGGAGCGCGCCGCCGTCGACGCGCTCCGCCTGGGGCGTGCCATGGTGGGGTTCGATCCCCCCCGTCCGAGGCCCCATGCGCCGAGGGATCCCGGGCCGGTCGTGGCCCGGCTGCGCGGGGTCGGCGTGACGCGTGGTGGGCGGGACGTGCTGACGGACGTGGGCCTGGAGGTCCGGAGCGGGGAGATCCTCGCGGTCGCGGGCGTGGAGGGGAACGGCCAGCGCGAGCTCGCGCTCGTGCTCGCCGGGATGGAGGCCCCGACGCGGGGTGAGGCGCAGCTTCCGCCGGTCGTGGGCTACGTCCCCCAGGAGCGCCTGGGGGAGGGCCTGATCGGCAGCATGGATCTGGTCGAGAACGTGGCGCTGGCCCTGCGCGGTACACGCGGTGCCCGGCGCCGATCGGGGTTGGACTGGCCGGCGCTCCGGAAGCGGACGGAGGCCCTGCTGGAGGAATACGACGTGCGCGCCCCGGGTCCGCGCGCACCGGCCCGCACGCTGTCGGGCGGCAACCAGCAGAAGCTCGTGGTGGGACGGGAGGTGGCGCGCGACGCACCCCTGCTGGTCGTGGAGAACCCCACCCGCGGGTTGGACCTGGGCGCGGCCGCCTACGTGCAGGAGCGACTGCTCCGGCTGCGGGACGAGGGTCGGGCGGTGGTGCTGATCTCGACGGACCTGGACGAGGTGCTGACCCTCGGCGACCGGATCGGCACGCTCGTCCGGGGCCGCTGGGATCCGGTCCCCGACGCCGAGCGTACCCCCGCGCAGGTCGGCGCCCGCATGCTGTCGGCGTCCGTATGAGACGCGCGGCCGCGCTGTGGGTCACGCCTGCCCTGGCGGTGGGGGTGGCGCTGGTCCTGGTGACCGGCGCGCTCGCGCTGGGCGGTCACGCACCCGCGCAGGCCCTGGCCGCGCTCGTGGACGGAGCGGTGGGATCGTCGGATCGGATCCTGTCCATCACGCTGGTCCGCGCCACGCCGCTCCTGGTCACGGGCCTGGCGGTGGCTCTCGCCTTCCGCGCCGGCATCTGGAACATCGGCGCCGAGGGTCAGCTCTATGCCGGCGCGGTCGCGGTGGCGGCGCTGGGCGCGGCGGCGCCCGACCTCCCCACGCTGGTGGCGCTTCCCCTGGCGCTCGGCGGCGCCCTGCTGGCGGGAGGCCTGTGGGCGGCCCTGCCGGCCCTGCTCCGACTGCGCGCCGGCACCAACGAGGTCATCACCACGTTGCTGCTCAACTTCGTGGCGCTCCACCTGACGAGCGTCCTCGTGCGGGGGCCGCTGCAGGAGGCCCGCGGGGTCTTCCCGCAATCGGAGACCCTGCCCGAGGCCTTCCATCTCCCCCTCCTGGTGGGCGGCACCCGCCTGCACGTGGGCTTCCTCCTGGCGATCGGGCTGGCGGTGCTGCTGCACCGGGTGCTGGCGCGCACGGACTGGGGCTTTCAGGTGCGCGCCCTGGGCGCCTCTCCCCGGGCCGCGCGCCTGTCAGGGCGGATCGACCCCGGGCGCGTCGGCGCCGGCGTCCTGGTGCTCTCGGGGGCGCTGGCCGGGCTGGCGGGCGCCTTCGAGGTGACCGGGGTCACCTGGGCGTTGTACGAGGACCTCTCGCCGGGATGGGGCTACACGGCCATCGCGGTCGCGCTGCTGGGAGGCCTGCGGCCCGCGGGCGTGGTGCTGGCCGCGCTCTTCCTCGGAGCCCTCGAAGGAGGGGCGGGCGCGATGCAGCGGAGCGCCGGGGTGCCTTCCGTCTGGGTGGTCGGCATCGAAGCCGTGCTCATCCTGACCGTGCTGGTCGTGGCGACCCGTACCGGGCGGGCGTGGCGGAGTCGGGCGGTGGGAGAGGGCCCGTGAGCGAGGCCCTCGTGCCTTTCCTGGAGGCGAGCGTGCGGCTCGCCGTGCCGCTCATCCTGGCCGCCCTGGGCGAGCTCGTCAGCGAGCGGGCGGGGGTGCTGAACATCGGGCTGGAAGGCTCGATCATCGCCGGCGCGCTGGCCGGCGCGCTGGGGGCCCTCGCGACGGGCTCACCCGCGGTGGGGGTCCTCGCCGGGGCCGGGGGCGGGCTCGCCCTGGTGCTCGTGTTCGCCCTGGTCGTCGTGGGCTTCGGCGCCGACCAGATCATCACGGGCACCGCCATCACGCTGGCCGGGCTGGGCCTCACGGGCATCGTCTACCAGGAGGTGTTCGGGGTGACGGGCACGGCGCTCACCATCCCCACGTTGGCTCCGCTGCCGCTGCCCGTGCTCGCGGACCTGCCCGTGGTGGGCAGCGCGCTGTTCGCCCAGGCACCCACGGCGTACCTGGCCTACCTGCTGGCACCGGCCGTGGGCTGGGCGCTGTTCCACACGGGATGGGGCCTGCGGGTCCGGGCGGTGGGCGAGGCCCCCACCGCGGCCGCCGCGGCGGGCGTACCCGTCGCACGGCTGCGCGTCGGCGCCCTCGCCTTCGCCGGTGTGATGGCGGGCGTGGCCGGGGCCCACCTCGCCCTGGCCCACGCCGGCACGTTCGCCGAGGGCATGTCGGCGGGGCGCGGGTTCATCGCCATCGCGATCGTGGTGCTGGGACGCTGGCGTCCCCTTCCGGTGTTCGCGGCCGCCCTGTTCTTCGGCAGCGCGTCCGCCCTCCAGTTCTTCCTGCAGAGCCTGGGGCTCGACCTGCCGTACCCGGTCTTCCTGGCCCTGCCCTACCTGCTCACCCTGGCGGCTCTGGCCGTCCAGCGCGGCCGCTCGGTCGCTCCGGCCGCGCTGGGGCAGCCCTGGCCTCCCGACGGCCGCTGAGGGGTACCCGGCCCTCGCGAACGGGGTAGCTTCGACGCATGACAACGAGAACGATCCTCCTCGCGCTCCTGACCTGGGCGTCCGCCCTCCCCCTCGCCGCCCAGATCCCGGATGCCGGGGGCACGGCACGTGTGGCCGAGCTCCTGCGCGGGCTCGACGGCGTGAAGCGCGTGCTCGTCATCGCGGCCCACCCCGACGACGAGGACACGGCGCTCCTCACCGCGCTCGCGCGCGGTCAGGGGGCAGAAGCCGCCTACCTGTCCCTCACGCGCGGCGAAGGCGGGCAGAACCTCATCGGTCCGGAGCTCTTCGAGGGGCTCGGTGCGATCCGGACCGGGGAGCTGCTGGCCGCGCGCCGCCTCGACGGCGCTCGACAGTTCTTCACGCGCGCCTTCGACTTCGGCTTCTCCAAGAACGCGGAGGAAGCGCTGGCGTTGTGGCCGCGGCAGCAACTGCTGGCGGACGTGGTGTGGGTGGTGCGCACGTACCGGCCCCAGGTCATCGTCTCCGTCTTCAGCGGCACGCCCGCCGACGGACACGGACAGCACCAGGCCGCGGGCATCATGGCGCGCGAAGCCTTCCGCGCGGCGGGCGATCCGGGACGGTTTCCGGAGCAGCTCGTACGCGGCGTGGAGGTCTGGCAGCCCGACAAGCTCTATCAGCTCCTGCGGGGTCGCACCCAGGGGGATACGACCCGCGTGGTGACGGGCGCCGTGGATCCGGTCACCGGACGCTCATGGTTCCAGATCGCCATGGAGAGCCGAAGCCAGCATCGCTCGCAGGACATGGGCGTTCCGCAGACGCTGGGACCCGCGGCTTCGGTCCTGGACCTCGTGCGCAGCGCGCCGGACCTGGAGGCCGATCCGACGCTCTGGGCGGGGGTGGACACGGCGTTGACGGCCATCGCGGGCGACGCTCCCGCGGCCGCGATGAATCCGCTCGGGGAGTACCGTGAGCGGATTGCGGAGGCGCGCAGCGCGCTCGTGCCCGGAGACCCCTCGTCGGCGCTGCCCGCGCTGCTGGGCGCCGCGGACGCGTTGGCGCGCGCACGTGCGGGTGCGATCGGCGGCAGCACGTTGCGCGCCGAGCTCACGCGGCGTACGGAGCGGATGCAGGAAGCGGTGCTCGCCGCGGCCAGCGTGGTGGTGGACGCACGCGCGAGTCGCGACCGCCTGGTGCCCGGCGAGACGTTCCGCGTGGACCTGGAGGTCTGGAACGCCGGAGGGGTGGCTGCCACGGACGTGACGCCGTCGGTGGCGTTGCCCGCGGGCGCGCGCGCCCGTCCGGTGCGCCCGCCCGAGCTGCGGGGCCGGTTCGGCCCGCCTACCGCGGACGAGAGTGCGCCGCTGGAGCCGCTCGGCGACTGGGCCGACGCCGCGCAGGGCGTGGCGCGGACGGTGGAGGCCGGCGCCTTCGAGCGCTGGAGCTTCGAGGTCGAGCTGCCGGATTCCGTGCCGCTGTCGCGGCTGTACTACCTGGAGCGGCCGCGTACGGGTGCCATGTACCAGTGGCCGGCGGAGCCGTCGGAATGGGCGCTCCCCCGCGACCCGGAGCGCTTCCCCGCGCGGGTTGCGCTCACGCTCGCGGCCGAGGGGCATCGCGCGACGGTCGCCTGGGAAGGCGCGGTGGACTACCGCGGTGTGAACCCCGCGCGCGGTGAGTACCGGCAGCCCGTGTTGATCCTGCCCGCCCTTTCCGTGGCGCTCGATCCCGGCGTGCTGGTGTGGCCACTCGACCGGCGTGAGCCGCGCATCGTCAACGTGACCCTGGAAAGCCACGCACCGGATGCCCGTGCGGGTAGGGTGCGTCTGGAGATGCCGGAGGGGTGGACGGCCGAGCCGGAAGAGGCCGCGTTCCGCCTCGAACGAGCGGGCAGCCGAGCCACCTTCGCCTTCCAGGTCGTGCCGCCCGCCAACGTCGCCGAAGGGGAGAGCGCGATCCGCGCGCTGGCCACCGTCACGGATGGACCCACGTACGACGAAGCCGTCCAGCTCATCGACTACGAGCACATCCAGCGTGTCGCGCTGTTCGATCCCGCCCGGTCCCTCCTGCGTGCGTTCCCCGTGCAGGTGGCCCAGGGGCGGAGCGTGGGCTACGTGATGGGCACCGGGGACGCCGGCCCGGCCGCCATCCGCGAGCTGGGCATCGAGCCCCACCTGATCACGACCGAGGACCTGGCGTCCGGAGACCTGGGTCGTTTCGACGTGATCGTGCTGGGCGTGCGGGCGTACGAGGCCCGGCCCGACCTCATCCAGTACAACGAGACCGTGCTGGATTGGGTACGGGGCGGAGGCGTGCTGATCTCGCAGTACAACCAGTACACCTACAACGAGCCTGGAATCGCGCCCTGGCCCGTCGAGATCCGCCGGCCCCACGACCGCGTCACCGACGAGACGGCCGCCGTGCGCTTCCTGGAGCCGGACAACCCGGTGCTGACGCAGCCCAACGCGCTCGGCCCGCCCGACTTCGAGGGGTGGGTCCAGGAGCGCGGGCTCTACTTCCTCGGCGAATGGGACGAGCACTGGACACCGCTGCTGGAGATGGCGGACCCGGGCGAGGACCCGAAGCGGGGGAGCCTGCTCGTGGGGCCGCTCGGGGAAGGGGTCTACGTCTACACCGGGCTGGCGCTCTTCCGGCAACTTCCGGCGGGCGTGCCGGGGGCGTACCGCCTGCTCGCCAACCTGCTCTCGGTGCGGCCGGGGGTGCTGCCCTGAGCCCTTCGGACTGTGCTCGTTTTTAGCCGTTCCTGAACACGGGCCCCCGCCGATCCCGGTGGGGGCCCGTGGCACGTCGGTTGCCTCAGCCCGCCGCTCCAGGTGGCGGACGATCCCCTCGGGGCTCGCCGCTTCGGGCCCATCCCCGCGTCGGCCTCGGGTCGGCGGGTCCGTCTTCCTCCCGGCTCCTCGGTGACGAGAAGCGCGGGGGGCGGCTACGCCACCCGTAGCCGGACGCCGGCGGATGCCGGCATCCCGACGGTCCCCGTGGAACGAGGCAGGCAGGTTGGGCCCCCGGAGCTCTTCGCGTCGCTGCGCCATGCGCACGCTCGCGCCCCTCATCGTCGCGTTGTCTTCCCTTCTCCTGCCCGCCGCGGTCTCCGCGCAGGTCGACCTCGTCCTCAACCTGACCGACAGCCCTGATCCGGTCGTCGCGGGCGGGGTGATCACCTACTCGGTCACGGTCAACAACGACGGCGCCACCACCGCCACCGGGGTGCAGTTCACCCTGGACATTCCTGCCAACGCCACCTGGCAAGGTTTCACCGGCGCAGGCGTCTCCTGCTCGGGCGCGACGATCGGCCAGGCCGGTCCGGTCACCGTGACGTGCTCGCTCCCGAACCTGGCCAACGGGGTCACCGCCCCCTTCACCGTGCAGGTGGGCTCCACGGCCTCCGGCTCGGTGGTCATCCAGGCGCAGACGAGCGCCAACGAAGCCGACGCCCAGCCGGGCAACAACAGCGTGACGGAGACCACCACGGTCACCGCCGGCGCGAACCTGTCGCTCTCGTTCACGGGCCCCGCCTCCGCGGCGTCCGGGGGCAGCCTGGCGCACTCGATCACGATCGCGAACGCCGGTCCCGATCCCGCGACCTCGCTGGTGCTCCAGTTCCCCGTCCCCGCCGGCCTGGTCCAGACGGGCTCGCTGCCCTCGGGCTGCACGCTCTCCGGGGGCACGATCACCTGCACCGTCGCTGGGCCGATCGCGTCCGGGGGCACCTTGGTGGTGGGCCCCTTCACCTGGCAGATCTCGGCGGCGTCCGGGAGCACCGTCGCAGCCTCCGCGTCCGTGGCCGTGAGCGGGAGCGCGCCGTTCGGGACGCCGCAGGATCCGGATGCCTCCGACAACAACGCGGTCCTGAACACGACGGTATCGGCCGGGAGTGACGTCCGGATCGTCGTGACCCGTAGCGTGGCAGGCCCGTACTTCGTGGGAGGCACCCTGGGCCTGGTGCTGACCGGCAGCTACACGGGCGACAGCCCCGCCAGCCTGTCGATGGTGGACGTGGTGCCGGCCCAGTACACCATCGACACGGGCTCCTTCAACCTCTCCCAGAACGGCTGGACCTGCGCGGTGTCCGGGCAGCAGGTGACCTGCACCCGGGCCGCGGGAGGGGTCGCGGGCGCCAACCAGTCCCTCGGCTCGGTCACCATCCCGGTGGTCGTCGCCGCGGCGGGCAACCCGGTCGCCAACTCCGCGACGATCTCGGCCGGCTCACCGGCCGACCCCGACCTGTCGAACAACACCGCCGATGACGGCGGGGCCAACCTGCAGGATCCCGCGGCCGACCTCCAGCTCACGAAGACCGCGCCCAATCCGGCGTTGGTGGTGCAGGGCGTCCCGTTCGATTTCACGGTCAGCGTGCGCAACAACGGTCCGAGCGTCTTCTCCGGCACCCTGGTGGTCACCGACGCCGTGCCGACCGGATTGACCGTGGACTCGTACACGCTGAACGGCTGGACCTGCACTCCCGCCGCTCCCGTGGCCGGGGCGGCCAGCATCGACTGTGAGCGCACCTACACGGTCGGCTCTCCGCTGGCGTCGGGGGCCAGCACGCCTTCGATCACGTTCCGCACGACCGCGACCACGACCGGTCTGCTGACCAACAACGCCACCCTCTCCACGCTGAACCCGAGCGTCAGCGATCCGAACGCGGCCAACAACACCGCCAGCGCCTCCGTCACCTCCAGCATCGTCGCCGCCTCCGCCGACCTGACGGTGGGGAAGACCGTGGACCTGGCATCGGTCCCCGCCGGCGAGGTGCTGACGTACACCGTGGAGATCGTGAACCTGGGTCCGACCGCGGCCGGCAGCGTCACGCTCACGGACAATCTGGGAACGCTGATCAACAACAGCGTCGGGGCCACGGGCTCCGGCTACGTCGGTCACACGATCACGGAGAACGTGGCCGGGCCTGGTGGGGTGACCTGCTCCACGACCTCGACCAGCAGCACGAGCCGACGCCTCACCTGCACCATCCCGAACCTCCCGGTCTGCACCGCAGGGGTGGACTGTCCCACCGTCGACGTTGCCATCCGGCCCGGCGGCAACGGGGGCAGCCGGTCCAACACCGCGAGCGTGGTCTCCTCCGCCACGGCCGATGGGAATACGGGCAACAACAGCGGCAGCGTCACGAGCACGGTGGAGGCCCGAGCGGACGTCACCGTCACCAAGACCGCGACCCCCGATCCGACAGCGGCCGGCCAGGAGGTCGTCTACGTCGTCACGGCACGCAACAACGGCCCCAGCCAGGCCGCCAACGTCACGGTGACCGACGACCTGCCGCTGGACATGGTCTTCGTCTCGGCGGCGCCGTCCGCGGGGTCCTGCAGCACGACGCCCACCGCGAACACGGTCACGGCGCCCGGGAACCGGCAGGTGGTGTGCAATCTCGGAAGCATCAACAACGGCGCTCAGCGGACGCTGACGATCCGGGCGAAGCCGACGAACGTCACGCGCGGCACGACGTTGACGAATGCGGCCAGCGTGAGCACCACCACGATCGAACCCGCGGTGCCCGGCCCCGCGGACAACAGCACCACCGCCGACGTCTCCGTCAGCAATCCCACCCTCGACGTGCTGGTCAACAAGTCCGACACGTTCGATCCCATCGCGGTCGGCGATCCCACCGACTACACGATCGTCATCACCAACGTCGGCCCGTCCGATGCCGAGAACGTGGTGATCACGGACGTGCTTCCGGCCGGTGGCTTGAGCTATCAGTCCGTGACGTTCCCGGCGGGGAGCTGCAGCAGCACGCCGGCACCCAATACGATCGGTGGCACGGTGGTCTGCTCCATCGCCCGCCTCGGTGCGGGTGCGTCGGCGACCCTGACGGTGGGGATGCGCGGGGAGACGAAAGGCGTCTGGAACAGCCCGGTCTCCATCGCGACCGACGAGACCGCGCTCGGCTTCGAAGACGCGTCCAACAACACGTCCGACGAGAACACGACCGTCCGTACCCGCGCCGACATGGAGGTCGTGAGCGTGGTGGCGGCGCCGAACCCGGTGGCCGTGCGGCGCCCGTTCGCCTGGACGCTGCGGGTGCGGAACAACGTGGGCGCCGGCCTCGCGGAAGCCGACAGCGTCGAGGTCGCCGACAACCTGCCCGCCGGTCTGGAGCTGACCGCCACGCCCACGGTGGCCGTGGTGTCCGGCACGACCACCGCCGCCACCTGCACGGGTGCCGCAGGTGCGACGAGCTTCACGTGCGACCTGGGCACCGTGAGCAACGGCGGCGAGGTGGACATCACCGTCCCGGTCCGCTCCACGAGCGTTCCGGTGGGCGGGACCGCCACGAACTCCGCGACCGTCAGCACGTTCTCGCTGGATGTACAGCCCGCGAACGACACCGGGTCGGGCCCCGTCACCATCCAGGGCTCCAGCCTGGCCGGCGTCGTCTTCCGGGATTTCAACGCCGATGGCGTCCAGGATGGGACCGACACGGGCATCTCCGGCGTCACCATGACGCTCACGGGCACCGCCTTCGATGCCAGCGCGGTCTCCCGCACCACCACCACCGACGGAAGCGGCGTCTACACCTTCTCCGACCTGCCGGAGGGCACCTACGCCGTCCAGCGCGGAACGGTCAGCGAGCCGCACCTGGTGGTGGGGCAGCAGACGGCCGGAAACCGGGGGGGCAACGCGGCGGTCGTGGGTCAGATCTCCGGTGTGGCGCTTCCCGAGATCGATGCGGCCACGGGCTATCTGTTCGCGTTCGTGCCGCAGGCCCGGGTCGGGATCGCCAAGCGCGTCGCCACCGGCCCGACCGTCGCCGCGGACTCCAGCTACACGGCGGAGATCCGCCTGCGGGTGCAGAATCCCTCCCTGGAGGATCTGACGCTGGTCGCGGTCACCGACCCCCTGGCCGGGGCCGCGCCGGCGTTCGGCGCGTTCGTGGCCGGAGGGGCGGCCGCCGTGCTGGCACCGGGGCAGTACACGATCCAGGTCGCGCCGGCCTTCGTGGGAGCCTGTGCCGGAGGGGTGGCCAATGCCGGGTTCGACGGAGACGGCACGACCGGAGTGGCGACGGTGGCGACGCTGCCGGTCGGTGCTACGTGTGAGCTGTCCTTCACGCTGCGCTTCCAACCCCTCGTGCCGCTCCCGCCGGGAGGCTACGAGAACCAGGCGCGCGTGGACGCCACGGGCGCGCTGTCGGGGCAGACACCGAGCGACCTCTCGCAGGATGGCGCCGATCCCGATCCCGACGCCGACGGCGATCCGACCGACAACGATACGCCGACGCCGCTCACGCCGACCCTCGTGGCCGACGTCACCACCACGGTGACGCTGTCCGGCACCGGGAACGCCGGCTCCACCACCACCGGTGCCGTCCTCTTCACCAACCAGGGGCCCTACGCGGCTGCCTCGGTGACGTACACCCTGACCCTGACGGCCAACCTGTCCGGGGTCACGTTCTCCAACCTGCCGACCGGGGCGACCGCGGTCTACGACCCGGGCACGGGTCAGGTCACCTTCGGGGCGATGCCCGCATCCCTGGACGCGGCCCAGATCGCGTCCGGGGACGGCACGACGCCCATCGGATTCAGCTACACGCAGCCCCCGTCCGGCACCAGCCAGGCGAACAGCGCGATCGGCACGAGCACGAGTCAGGGCGTCAACGCCGCTCCGGACTCCGACGCGGACGTGCGGGTGGGCGTGGGGTCCGCCGCCGTGGGCGCGGCCAAGAGCGGGAGCATCTCCGGGACGGTCGTCTCCTACGACCTCACCCTCGAGAACCTGTCCTTCTCGACGGCCAACTCGGTCTCGGTCCCGGAGGACCTTGACGCCGTCTTCGGGGCGGGCAACTACACGATCGTGCAGGCCCCGACGCTGACGACGTCACCCGCCAGCGGATCACTGACGCTGAACCCCGCCTGGACGGGGACCGGAGCGGCCACGGATCTGATCGATCAGACGACACCGCTCGCCAACACGCTGGCCGTCGGAGACGTCGCCGTGATCCGCTTCCGGGTACGGGTCGACAACGTCACCGATCAGGGCCACGGGCTCGGCGTCTTCCACAACCAGGTGACGACCTCTGCATTCGCGCCGGGCGCCGTCGGGCCCTACACCGACGTCTCCGTGGACGGCACGGATCCCGACGCCAACAACAACGGCACCGCCTCCGACGATACGTCTCCGACGATCGTCGCACTGGGCGCCGATGCGACCATCGGTGTCGCCAAGGCGGGCTCGATCGCCGGCGACACCGTCACGTACGAGCTGAAGCTCGTGAACACCGGGAACGCCGTCGCCGACTCGATCCAGCTCACCGACGATCTGGACGCCACCTTCGGTGCGGGCAATCATCAGGTGCTCGCGCCGCCGGTGCTCGTGTTGGCCCCGATGACGGGCACGCTGACGCTGTCGAACAGCTACAGCGGCGCCGGAACGTCCACCAATCTGCTGGCGGCCTCACCCCCGGCCGCCAACACCTTGCCTCCGGGGGACAGCGCCGTCGTGCGCTTCCGCGTGCAGGTGACCAACGTCACCGATCGAGGCTTCGGCCTGGGCGTCTTCCACAACACCGCGGCCACGCGGGCACGGGGGCCCGGAGCGGCCGGCCCGTACACCGATGCGTCGGTCGATGGCGTCGCGGTCGATCCGAACAGCAACGGGGATCCCACGGACGACACCAGCCCGACCATCGTGACGCTCCCCGCGGACGCCACGGTGGGCGTGGCCAAGAGCGCGCAGGTGAGCGGGCTCGCGGTGACGTTCCAGATCCACCTGGAGAACACGGGGAACGCGGTGGCGAGCGCCATCTCGGTCACCGACGACCTCGATCTCGTCTTCGGCGCGGGGAACTACACGCTCAGCGGTCCACCCACGTTCGTGGTGGACCCGGGCAGCCTGACGCTCGACGCCGGCTACACCGGCTCGGGCGGAGCCACCGAGCTGATCGACCAGACCACTCCCGGTGCGAACACCCTCGCGCCCGGCGCCCAGGCCGTGATCCAGGTCGGCGTGACGTTGACCACCGTCACGGACCGCGGAAGCGGGTGGGGCATCTACGCCAACACCGCGCGCACGAGCGCCCTGGGACCGGGAGGGACAGGTCCGTTCAGCGACGACTCCCAGAACGGGAGCGCGGTGGACCCCGACGGGGACGGTGATCCCACGAACAACTCGGTGCCGACGCCAGTGGTGATCCAGCCCGCCGACCTGGGGGTCACCAAGTCGGGGCCGGCCACCGCCCAGCTGGGCGACACCATCACCTACGTGATCACGGTCACCAACGGCGGACCGGGCACGGCCGTCGATGTCGCCATCCAGGACGTGCTTCCGGGTGGCGTCACGTTCGTGAGCGCCACGGGTGGCCCTACGGTGTCCGGCAGCACGCTCGCCTGGCCCTTGATCGGCCAGATGGCGTCCGGCGCGGTGGAGGTCCGTGAGGTGAGGGCCCTCGCCTCCGCCATCGGGACCTGGGAGAACGTGGCGCGGGCCAGCTCGCCCACGCTCGACCCCAATCCGTCCAACAACAACGGGACGGCGGCGGCCAGCCGCTCCACCGTGGTGGTGGACGAGCGCGGGGCGGACCTCGTGGTGGGCAAGACCGGTCCCACGACGGCCTACGCCGGCGACACCGTCGCCTATGTGATCACGACGCGGAACGACGGGCCGGCCGACGCGGAGGCCGTAGCGATCACGGACTCCCTGCCGGTCGGCGCGGTGTTCGTCTCCGCCAGCCGCGGCGCCACCGCCACCGCGGGGCGCGTACGCTGGCCGCTCGTGCCGCTGCTGACGGCGGGGGCCGGCATCACCGACACCGTGCGCATCCTCCTTCCCCAGGAGGGCAGTTGGGAGAACATCGCGTCGGCGTCCAGCGACAATCCGGATCCGGATCCGACGAACAACGACGGGTCCACGCCCGCGCAGCGCGTGACCACGGTCACGCAGCGCATCGACGTGGCCATCGAGAAGCGACTCACGACCCCCATCCTGGCGGTGGGCGGGACCGCTACCTACGAGCTGGTGGTCTCCAACGTCGGCGCGGTGCCCACGCAGGGTCCGGTGACGGTCGTCGACACGCTGCCGGCCGCCCTCGCCTGGCAGAGCGCCGAAGGGCCGGGCTGGACCTGCGGTGCGGCCGGCCAGGTCGTGACCTGCACCCTGCCGGGGCCGCTGACACCCGGGTCCTCCACGACGATCACGCTCGTCACACGGGTGACGGGCACGGCCGGTCAGGCCGTGCGCAACACGGCCACCGTGACGACCCTGGGAGACACGGGCGGCGCCGGCAACAACGCGGGCACGACGTTGCCCGCCGAGATCCAACCGCCCGGCGCGCTCGAGCTCGAGAAGCGGGCTTCGGCGGCCGAGGCCGAGATCGGCGACGTGCTGACGTACGATCTGGTGCTCCGCAACGTGGGTGCGGGGCCGGTCGCCGCGGTGACGCTCTCCGACCGGCTCCCGACCGGCTTCTCGCTGGTGGCGGGGTCCGTCCTGGTGGACGGACAGCCGGTGGCGGATCCGCTCGGGGCCCCCGGGCCCCTGCTGGAGCTGCCCCTCGGAGATCTCATGGCGGGCGGGCTTCGCCGCATCGTCTACCGCGTGCGGGTGGGGGTGGGGGCCGAGCTCGGCGACGTCATCAACCGCGCGCGCGCCACGGGCGCCGGTGGCCTGGCGGCGAGCAACGAGGCCGTGGCGGCCGTGGGTCTGCGCCGGGGCGTCTTCACCGACGAGGGCCTGATCGTCGGGCGCGTCTGGGTGGACATCTGCGCGTGCGCCGCAGACAGCGGGACCGCGACCGGCGAGGACGTTCTCGGCGTTCCCGGTGTCCGTGTCTACCTGCACGACGGCACGTCGGCGATCACCGACGCCCAGGGACGCTACTCGTTCGATGGGCTGCAGCCGCGCCACTGGCTGGTGCGGGTGGATGAGCGCACGCTGCCTGCCGGCATGCGGTTGGACGCGCTGACGGCACGCCACCTGGCCTCGGGATCGAGCAAGCTGGTGGACCTGACGCGCGGCGAGATGGCGCGCGCCGACTTCGGCGACCGCACGGCGACGGTCGCCGTCGTGGCCGAGGCGCGCGCGCGCGCGGCGCTCGGGCCGGTGCCGGACGTGGCGCTCGCGGACGCCAGGGCGTTGCGCGCCGGAACGGAGTTGCGGCGAGCGCCGGCGCCCTGGGCCGCGGGCGCGCTCCGCACGCCGTTCACGTCCACCGTGCCTCCGCGTCCGGCGTTGTTCGGCCTGGCCGCGCCGAGCGCGGCGAGCCCGGTACCGGGCGGTGCCGATCAGGCCCTGCTGGCGCCCCTGTTCCGGCGTCCGGGCTCCTCGTCCGGGATGGCCTTGGACCCGACCGCCGACCGCCATGGCCGCACGTCCGCCACGACCGGTCCGGGCGCAGGGCGGGAGCGGCTGGGCGTGCTGCTGATGGGATTCGTGCAGGGCCGGATCGACTGGCGCTCCCTGAGCGATGGGGAGCTCCTCACACCGGGCGTGCGCGACCGGTTCCAGGAGGCGCTGGTCGAGTTGTCCCAGACCAGCGACGACGGTACCCGCATGGCCGGAGCACGGGTCGCCGCCTTCGCGACGGGAGATGTCGGGGATGGATGGCAGGCCACGGTCCGGGTCGACACCGAGACGGATCGGGGTCGCCGCTTCTTCAACGACATCCGACCGGACGAGCTCTACGACGTGTTCGGCGACGCTGCGCCGCACCTGTTCGAGGCCCAGTCGAAGGGTCGGGTCTTCGGGGCCCTGGCGCGCGGAGACTCCTACGCGCTCTACGGGGACTTCAACACGGCGTCCTACGACCCCGCCTCCCAGCTCGGACGCTACGCGCGCACGCTGAACGGCGCCCTGCAACAGTACTCGTCGGACCGTGTCGCGCTGCGCACCTTCGCGAGCCGCGATCGCTTCCAGCAGCGGGTCGACGAGATCCCGGCCCTGGGCATCAGCGGACCCTACGCGCTGAGCCGGACGGACGCCCTCCTCAACTCCGAGCGGGTGGAGTTGGTGACGCGGGACCGGACCCAGCCGGGCCTCATCCTGGACGTGACGCCCCTACAGCGGTTCACGGACTACACGATCGAGCCGTTCACCGGGCGCCTGCTCTTCAAGCGGGCGATTCCCTCGGTGGATGAGCGGCTGAACCCGATCAGCATCCGCGTGACGTACGAGGCGGAGGGCGGTGGTGCACGTCACTGGGTCTTCGGCGGGGAGGGACGCTTCAGCCCCACCGAGCGCCTGAGCGTCGGCGGCAGCGCCGTCCGGAGCGACGATCCGGTGGGCCGCTATGACCTGGCCTCCGTGAACGCCACGCTGGGCCTGGGCGCAGGCACCTGGCTGTCGGGTGAGCTGGCGCGGTCGGACAGCGCGGCCGTGTTGGAGGGCGCTGCTGCCCGGGCGGAGCTCTTCCATCGCTCCGACAAGGCCGAGCTGCGGGCGTTCTACCTCACGGCCGACTCGGTCTTCCGCAACCCGAGCGCGGGCGTGGCGTCGGGGCGCACCGAGATGGGGGTGAGTGGAAGAACGCTCCTGGGCGCGCGCACGGCGGTGTCGGCGGAGCTCATCCGCTCCGAGGATCAACGCACCGACGGTGTGCTCACCGGTGGTCGACTCGCAGTGGCGCGCAAGCTGAGCGAGCGTTGGAGCGCAGAGCTCGGCTTCCGGCATGCGACCGAGGAGCGCGCGGCCGTCGCGGAGAGCCTGGGTGTGGTACCCAACGACGTCAACGCCATCGGGCTGCGCCTGG
The DNA here is from genome assembly GCA_041390125.1 of Gemmatimonadota bacterium. NCBI lineage: Bacteria > Pseudomonadati > Gemmatimonadota > Gemmatimonadota bacterium. The sequence continues at coordinate 177,254 of JAWKQN010000011.1, forward strand.
AGTCGGCGTGGGCGGAGCGGGGAACCCTCTTCGCGGAGTTCGAACAGGACGTCCAGACCGCCGATGCCCGCCGTCTTGCCGTCGGGGGTGACCTGCGCGTGCTCGACCGGGCGCGTCTGTACGCGCAACACGAGCTGCTCTCCAGTCTGGCCGGGCCCTGGTCGCTCAACGGAATGCAGGAGCGGAATCGGACCGTGTTCGGTGTGGCCGCCGAATACCGTGAGGGACAGAGCGTCTTCTCCGAGTACCGGCTCGCCGACCGCCTGAACGGGCGGGAGGCCCACGCGGCGATCGGGCTGCGCAACCAGTGGACGCTACGCGAGGGCGTGCGCGTCAACACCACGTTCGAGCGGGTGGCGCCCGCCGCGTCCTCCGTCACCGGTCCTGCTCTGGCCGTCACGGGCGCGTTGGAGTGGGCCACCAGCCCGCTCTGGAAGGGCTCCGTACGAGGCGAGCTACGGACGACGGAGACCACGGACCAGGTCCTGGGCACGCTGGGCTTCGCCCGTCGGCTGGGTCGGAACACGACCCTGCTCGCCCAGAGTGCCCTCACCAAGGTTCTGGATGGCGGCGCGTTCTTCGAGCGCACGCGCCTGGGCCTGGCCTACCGAGGCGAGAGCCGCACGAGCTGGAACCTGCTCGCCCGCTACGAGCACCGCACGGACGAGGATCCGTTCGCTGCGGGAGGTGCGCTCGACCACCGTGCCCATGTGATCTCCAGCCACGTCAACGTGCGTCCCACCGAGCGCGTCACCACGCGCGCCGAATGGGCTGCGAAGTTCGCCACGGATCGATTCGGTCCGGTGGAGAGCGAGCTCTCCGCCCAGTTGCTCGCGGCTCGCGCCACCGTCGATCTGACCGGTGGTCTGGACCTCGGAGGCATCGCACGGACGCTGTTCGACGGGACCCGGCGTCAGCACGGTCTGGGCGTGGAGCTCGGCGTGCGACTGTCGCAGGACCTGCGTCTCGCCCTGGGCTACAACGCGTTCGGCTTCCGCGACGACGACCTGGCGCTCGACCAGTACACGGACAGGGGCTTCTTCGTGGATCTGACGTGGCGCTTCGACGAGAGCACGTTCGGGTTGGGTGAGCGGGGTGGACGCGTGGGCGAGGACACGTCCGTTCGCAGCCCCGTGGACGCGCGCCGATGCGACTGCGCGGCCGGGGCGCCCGCCGCCGCGCGCCCCGCCGCTCCGGTCCCGGCCGATACGGCCGCGGTGGAGTCCATCCGCAGACCTCTGCCCCCGGCGGATCCGGAGCCGGAGTCACCGGCGCCGGCGCAGCTCGTGGTGCCGAACGTGGTGCATTTCGCGTTCGATCGCGCCGATCTGGATGCCGTCAGCAAGGGTGTGCTGGATCAGGTCGTGGACGTGCTGGCCACCTACCCGGACGTCACCGTGGCCCTCTACGGCCACACCGATGTACGCGGCTCCGACGCCTACAACGTGGACCTGGGTCGGCGCCGCGCCCGCGCCGTGCGGGAGTACCTGGAAGGCCGAGGAATCGCTGCCGATCGCCTCCGCGAGGCATCGCGCGGGGAGAGCGAGAACCATCTGCCGGCCACGGAGGAGGTGGGGCACGCGCGGAACCGCAGGGTGGTGCTGTTCTACTTCACGCCCGACGGGATCCGCATCGAGACCCGGCGGCAGGAGGCGGATCTGAAGGTGCGGGGCGGTCTGTAGGAGGTCGGGGCCTGATCGAGGTGCCTCGTGGCTGGAGAGCACGCCGTGTCCTACGACTCGAACTCCCCTCTGCGGACCCGCAGCTCGAGAACGTCGATCGTATCCAGGAGCGCCGTGAAGGCTTCGCCGAACTCCGTGAGATCGTACTCCACGCGAGGGGGAACCTCGGGATAGCTCCGGCGCGTCAGGATGCCGAACCGCTGCATCTTGCGGAGCCGCTGATTCAGCACCTTCGCGGAGATCCCGACGCACGCACGTTCCAGCTCACCGGGCCGCCGCGCACCGCCACGGATCGCCGCCAGCACGGCCAGGGACCACTTGCAGCCGACGATGCTCTCCACCATCGCCGCCACCGGCGCATGCCCGACCGGTGGGATGTCCTGTGAACCTGCTCCCATCGTGCCACAATCCTTACCGTTCGGAACGTACCCGACCGATCGGTACCCGGTTGATCGTCTGCGGCGCCAGCATACCGTGGAGACCAGCCGGAGGTCCAGGTGGACCCCCGGATCCGTCCCGATCGGAGGATCCATGAAGACCCGAGCGACGTTCTACCATGCGGGCTGTCCCGTCTGCGTCTCTGCGGAGGAGACCTTCGCGCGCAGCCTGGATCCACAACGCTACGAGGTCGAGGTCGTGCATCTCGGTGAGCAGCGAGGACGCATCGCGGAAGCCAGCCGAGCAGGAGTGGAGTCGGTCCCTGCGCTCGTGATCGACGCGAAGCCCTATCACATCAACTTCGGCGCTTCGCTCTCGGATCTCGGCTGAGTGGACGGTGGGGCCGGAGGATCGGCCCCACTACCGCCGCTCCCGCTCCGGCGCTTGCGAGAACCCACGCAGCGCAGCCAGCCACTGCCGTGTGAGGATCGCCAGCACGCGCTCCCCCTTCTCGCGCGTCGCGAGCGTGGGATCCCCGAAGAGGCCGGTCTCGGAATATTCGGGGTCGTCGGGGTCCCGCGAGAACAGCCCGGGCTCGTAGCCGGGGTATCCGCGCGGCGTCAGGTCGCCGTAGTCCTGGACCGCCCGGTCCATGTGGACCAGATCGGGCTGCAGGAACAGGTGGATGGACGTCTCCAGCTCGTCCGCGTGCCCGCCCGCCGTCTGTTCGGCGATCGCGTCCACCTCGTCCGTCTCCAGGTCGTTCCAGGAGAGCACCAGGACGGGGATGCCGTACTGGACCCGCAGGTCGCGCGCGACCATGGAGATGGGCAGACCGGTCGCCATGGAGATGCCGGTGTTCAGGAACACGATCCGGCGCGCGCCCTGCTCGGCCACCGACTTCGCGACCTCGTGGACGTACCGCCGGAAGACGTCGGGATCGGCCACCTCGGTGCCCGGGAAGGCCCGGAACGCGGGGAACCACCCGTGCAGGATGGGCGGCGCCACCAGGACGTCCGTCGAGTCCACGGCCATCTGCATCAGGTACTCGAGCACACGGGCGTCGGCGTTCATGGGCAGGTGCGGCCCGTGTTCCTTCGCTCCCCCGCCGAACGGGATCACCACCAGTGGCGCTTCGCGGATGCGGACCTCGGCTTCGGGCCAGGTCAGCTCACCCAGGTGGGCGCCGCGGGTCTGGGCCATCGACGGAGCGCTGCACAGGGCCAGTGCGACGCAGGCGGAGATCGCAGACGAAGCGAAGGCGGCGCGCATGGGTCCTCCGGTGGATCGAGGGGGATCAGGCCCGGCGCCGAGGTCGGCCCGGGCCGGCCCGGAGCGCGGGTGTCGTCTTCGGCCCGCTCCAGGATGCCGAGGCGTCGCTCCGTCGCGAATCTACGACTTGATCCCAGGAAGCCGCACCGGCCCATCCAGCCACCCACGGACGCCGTGGGGCTGATAGGGCGCCTCCAGCTCCGCGCGCTCCTCCTCCGTGAGCTCCAGATCCACGGCCGCCACAGCGGATTCGATGTGCGCGACCTTGGTGCTGCCCACGATGGGGGCAGCCACGTTGGGCTGGGCCAGCAGCCAGGCCAGGGCCACCTGGGCGGGCTCCACACCCCGCCGCTCCGCCACCCGCACCGTGGCGTCCACCACGTCCCAGTCCGACGGGTGATCGTAGAGCTGATCGGCAAGCACGCCGTCGTCGCCATCCCGCGTGGTGGTGTCGTGGCTGCCGCGCTGGCGCTTTCCGCCGAGCATGCCCCGCGCGAGCGGTGACCAGGGGATGACCCCCAGGCCCTGGTCCACGCAGAGCGGGATCATCTCCCGCTCCTCCTCGCGGTAGACCAGGTTGTAGTGGTTCTGCATGCTCACGAAGCGGGCCCAGCCACTCCGCTCCGAGACGGACAGCGCCTTCATGAGCTGCCAGGCGTACATGGAGCTCGCCCCCAGATAGAGCACCTTGCCCTGGCGCACGAGCTGATCCAGCGCCTCCAGCGTCTCCTCCACCGGGGTGTCGTAGTCCCAGCGGTGGATCTGGTACAGGTCGATCTTCTCCACGCCGAGGCGCTTCAGGCTCGCTTCGCACGACTGGATGATGTGCTTGCGGGAAAGGCCCACCTTGTTCGGGCCGTCCCCCATGCGGAGGCGCACCTTGGTGGCCAGCACCACTTCATCCAGGCGCGCGAACTCCCGCAACGCCTTGCCCGTGATCTCCTCGCTCACGCCGATCGAGTAGACGTCGGCGGTGTCGAAGAAGTTGATGCCCAGCTCCACGGCGCGGCGGAAGTGCGGCAGCGCATCCTCCTCCTCCAGCACCCAGTTCCGCCACTGCTTGCTGCCGTAGGACATGCAGCCGAGCGCGATACGGGAGACGCTGAGCCCGGTGCTGCCGAGACGCGTGTACTGCACGGAGACCTCCTCGGGTGGAGCGACTACGGCCGCGCCAGGGCGGCGTGACGGAAGCAGCCCACCTCGTGGTCGTTGACCAGTCCGGCGGCCTGCATGAAGGCGTACATGGTGGTGGGACCCACGAAGCGGAATCCGCGCTGCTTGAGTGCCTTGCTCAGCCGACGCGAGTGATCCGTCGCGGACGGTGCGTCCCGGTAGGAGCGCAGACCGCTCTGCAGTGGGGTCCCCTCCACAAAGGACCACACGAACGCATCCAACGAGCCCATCTCGTCCTGGATGGCGGCCACTCCCTTCGCGTTCGCGATGGTCGACTCGATCTTGCCCCGGTGGCGTACGATGGCCGGGTTCTGCAGCAGGCGCTCCACGTCGCGCGCGGTCATGCGTGCCACCCGGTCCGCGTCGAAGCCGTGGAAGGCTGCGCGGTAGCCCTCGCGCTTCTTCAGGATGGTGGACCAGGACAGCCCGGACTGGGCGCCTTCCAGCGTGATCATCTCGAAGAGGTGCGCGTCGCCGTGGACGGGCACTCCCCACTCGCGGTCGTGGTAGTCCTGGTCCAGCGGACCGGCGCTCGCGACCCAGCCGCAGCGGATCCGTTCCGCCGGCTCAGTCACCGAGACAAATCCCCTGCGCACGGGCCGTGGCGATCACGTCGCCGCCGAGGGGAACGCGCTTCAGCTCGCGGATGGCGTCCACGATGGGCACGGCCTTCACCTCGGGAGGGTCCAGCGCCACCATGCAGCCGAAGTGCCCGTCCGCGATCATCTGCACCGCGGCGGCGCCGAACCGGAGCGACAGGAGGCGGTCGTAGGCGTTGGGGTGGCCGCCGCGCTGCAGGTGACCGAGCACGAGCGACCGGGTCTCCCTGCCGGTGTGCTCGGCGATCTGGCGGGCGAGCCGTTCGGCGATCCCCCCGTAGCGGTCTGCGGCGTCCGGACGGCCGGTCTCGATGAAGACGGCGTCCTCGTTGAGGGCGCGGGCACCCTCGGCCACGGCCACGATGGCGAAGCGGCGTCCCCGGGCGTAGCGGTCCTCGATCGACGCGCAGACCCGGTCCAACCGGTAGGGGATCTCGGGGATGAGGATCACGTCGGCGGTGCCCGCCATTCCCGCGAAGAGCGCGATCCAGCCGGTGTGGCGGCCCATCAGCTCCACGACCATCACCCGCTCATGGGCCTCGGCCGTGGAGTGCAGCTTGTCCAGCGCGTCCGTGGCCGTATCCACCGCCGTGAAGAACCCGAAGGTGGCCGCAGTAGCGGCGAGATCGTTGTCGATCGTCTTGGGGACGCCCACCACCTGGAGCCCGAGCTCGTGCAGCCGCTGCGCGATCTTGAGCGAGCCGTCCCCGCCGATGGCGATCAGCGCGTCCCAGCCCCGCTGCCGGAACGCCTCGACGATCTCGGGGGTGCGGTCGCGCTTGACCACGGACCCATCCGGCTGGCGCTCCGGCCACTCGAGCGGGCTGCCCCGGTTGGTGGTGCCCAGGATCGTACCGCCGAGGTGGGTGATGCCGCGCACGGCCTGCCGGTCGAGGCGCACCACGCCATCCCCGTCCCCGTCCAGCAAGCCGTTGTAGCCCTTGTGGATTCCCCAGACCTCCCAGCCGCGGCGGATCGCGGACAGGGTGACGGCGCGGATGACGGCGTTCAGGCCGGGAGCGTCACCGCCCCCGGTGTTGATCGCGATGCGCATGCTGGGCCTGGGCGAGGGACGAGCGTAGGAACCGAGGGGGAGAATAGAACGCCTGACCCGCGCCCGTTCAACGCGACGGGTCTCCTCTCCGATGGTCAGGCCCGGCCGCGGCGGAGCACACGGAACGGGCCGCCCGGGAAGGGGTTACGAAGCCCTCCCATCCCGAACGGCCGAGGCGGCACCGATGGCGGTCACCGAGAAGGACATCGAGAAGGCGCTCCGGAAGGTGAAGGACCCGGAGCTGAACCTGGACCTGGTCGTGCTGGGCCTGGTCTACGACATCCAGGTGGACGGCACCCATGCGGACGTGCGCATGTCCCTGACCACGCCCATGTGCCCGGTGGCGCCCCAGATCGTCGAGGACGCCCGCCAGGCGGTGCTCGCGGTGGACGGCATCGAGGACGCGAACGTGCAGCTCACGTTCGACCCGCCGTGGACGCCCGACCGCATCGCTCCGCTGATCCGCTCCTCCCTGGGTCTGTAACGGCTCCGTAGCGGGCCTCTGGGCCGGCCCCGACTCTTGCCTCGCCCCACCCCGGCCCGGAGTTTCGTCGGCGGGCTTCGCAGGCAGGCCTCCGACCCGCAGGTACCCTCATGAAGTCGACGCGCTCCCGACTCCGCGCGCTCCCCCTGGTGCTTCTCGTCTGCTGGTCAGCCGCTGCACCGGCCCGGGCGCAGACTCCCCGCAGCGGCAATCCCTGCTCCGACCCGCAGATCGCTGCCCGCATCCGCACCGTCCAGCAGCAGATCCGCACTCCGCTCCTGTACGACGGGATCGGAGCGCTCGGGGCCCCACCGACCCTCCGCATCCAGCTTCCCGCGGAAGCGAGCGTCGGCGCGTGCGTCCTGCTCTCGGCGGCATTGGTGCAGAGCGGCGGACGCTACACCGTGCAAGACGCTGGACCCGCCGCCATGGTGCTGCCGGCTGCCCCAGGGAACCTCCGTCGGGACGGCATCATGCTGTCGCGCGCAGCGACACAGGTCCTGAGGGAAGTGCTCGCGCAGGACGTGCTGCCTGAGTCACCCGGCGGCAGCGGTCGCTACCTCGTGGCGATTCCTCTCTGGTCTCAGCACCCGTTCTACCAGGCGCCCGTGGTGCAGGCGAGCGTCGATGGTGCCTGGCCACCCACGCTGCGCGAGCGCGGGTGGCCCGCCTCGCACCTGCTGGGCACGTTCGACGGCTCGGCCGTCTACCTCCTGGCTGAGCGTGAGTGGAGGGTGTGGCTGGCCGTGGTGCGCCCGGTCACGGAGACCCAACCACTCCTGGACTTCCAGGAGAGCGGAGAAGCCGACATGTACGGTCGTCCGGTCCTTCGCTATGGACCGGAGACCAGCCGCCGGTTCCGTGAGCAGATCGTTCCCCTGCTCCGGCCCACAGGAGATGCCGTGGCGCAGATCGAGGTCTGGCACTACGGCACGGATGTGCACCTGGCCCGTCAACCCGACACCAACTTCCAGTGGGCCTACCAACGTCATCCGCTGACCAGCGACGAGAGCGTGGAGGTTCCGATGACGCTCGAACGGTGGTTCGGTCGGCGTTCCGAGCCCACTCAGCCGTTCGCCTGGATGTCGGGGGACGACCGCGACCGGGTGGACCCGCCCCTCCAGAACACCGTGCTGGCCATTCGCGGCATCCAGGAGGCCTACGCGAAGCAGCAAGCCCTGTATGCGGTGGTACGCGCCGAGCGTGACGCTCGGGAACGCGCCGAACGCCAGGCAAGGCTCGCTGGTCGCGCCACGTTGGAACAGGAGCGCGCGCGCACCTGGCCGACACGAGGTCTGACCTACGTGGACCCCACGTTCTGGGATCGTTTCCAGGCCAGTGGGGAGTTTCGCGCCGTCTTCGAGGGCTTCTTCCCCAACGCCACGGAAGAGTGGGAGTTCGGCCAGATCTACAAGCGCACCGTGCTCGCGTTCTCCGATCGCTGTGCGGACCGGATTCCGCTGGACAGCATGGTGGTCAGGACGGTCACCACCGTCGAGTGGGACGACTACACGGCACCCCACGTCGTCGACCAGGACACCTCGTACATCCATACCGCATTCGTCAGACCCTTCGAGCTCTGGGATGCGGATTCGCAGGCTGCGCCTGCACTCTACGCTCCGGGATTCGATTCCCGAGACCCGGCGCGTGTGGTGGAGATGCTCGTGCGGGTCCTCACCAACCCGGGGTCCATGGGGGAGATGATCCGGACATCGTTCCTCATGGCGCGGATGGTCGAAGAGATCCGTCAGGATCTCGGCATGCTCTTCGAACAGGGATGTGACTCACCCGTGCTCGCGCAGTTCCAGGAGAACATGCGCCGGATGGCCTACTCACTCCCCACCCTCCAGCAGGAACGCGCAGCGGCGACACTACCGAGCGTCGGTGCAATGCCTCTCACGTTGGGCGCCGCCTGCCAACGCTACATCGAAGAGGGTGGATTTCGAGTGGGACGCGAGTGGTGCCCCTGTCTGGAGCGTGTGTTCAACGCACGCAGCACGGTCGGTGAGCGGTGGACACTCCTGGACGAGTACACGCAGTTCTTCCGGCTGGTCGATACCGCCCCATCGGGCCCGAGCGACCCTGGTTGGGCGTTCTACGAGCCTGCGAACGTGTGTCGGCAGTAGCCACCGCTACGGCCACCGCTCCACGGGAGCCGTGAACAGGACGTTCGGACGGCCTGGGCGGCCCATGCAACAGCCTGACGCAGATGCTCCCGGAGAGCGATCCCAGGGTGAACCACATCAGTTCACCCGCTGACTGTACGGTGCGTCGTCGTTGGTGGCGTCGGCATCCGGTTGCTCCCCCGTGACGGTCCACGTCGAGGTGTGGACACCCACGGTGGCGCCTTCGAACGAGACGGTGATGTCCACCTGTCCGCCGGGCGGGATGGATCCGACCTCGCAGGTGACTGCGCCTGCCCCGTCGAGCGCACACGTAGCGCCGCTTGCCGAGACGAAAGCCAGCCCGCTGAGCGGCGTCGACGACACGGTCGACCCCGAGGATTCGGTCGGACCGTGGTTGGTGACCCGGAACACGGTATCCATCGTGTCTCCCACGAACTGGTTGTCCTCCTGGGACACCTTGATCAGGGAGAGGTCCGCGGCGCCGTCGTTGTCCGTGATCGTGACCGGGACCAGCACGGGCGAGGAGGGGCTGCCTCCCTTCCCTGCGCCGACCAGCACGTGCCGGATGGTGTCCACGTGCGGACCTTCCACCCATCCATCGTCGATGGCTCGTGCAGCCATCAGGCGCGGAAGCATCCAGTCGATCAGGGGGATGTCCACGCGGCGTGTGCCGGAGGTCTGCGCCAGCGCGGAGCTCGCCTCGAGCACCAGGTCGCCGGTGGGCGGGACATCCCCCAGACAGACCCGATAGACCTCGGGCCCACCACCCTCGCTCAAGGCGAGCGTCGACGGCGTGGCATAGAGCGGCTCGGGTCCGGGTCGGTAGCCCACCAGCGCCAACAGCCCGGTGGGGTTGTGCAGGCGCCACGCTCGGTTGGGGCCGGTGTTGAGGCCGGACCAGGAGTCGAACGTCCCGCGCGGGACGAGCCCCTTTCCGCCGTCCGTGATCACCGGGATCACCTGACCGCACACGCCGCCCTGGAAGGGGGAGAGCGTGCGGACGGTGAGCTTCCCTCCGTACCCCACCGCGCCCGCGACCGACACCCGATCGTACGTCCCGGGCATGGTGTCGGCGACCTGGAGCACGAGCTCGCTGGCGGTGTCCAGGAAGAGAGATCCCGCGCTCAGGGTTCCGAGACGGGGATCGGGCAGGCCGGGCAGCGTGGCACGCTGGAAGCCCGGTTTCACGGTGGCCCCTTCGGAGAACACTGTTCCCAGGGAGCCGCCGCCCTCCAGCGTCCCCCCCACCATCCTCAGCGTCCCCTGCATCACGCCGGTGCGTTCCGATGTGAAGGTGCCGTCTTCCAGAGTCAACTCGCTTCCGGTGGCCACCGACACGAGACCGGCGTTCTGGAAATCGGGACCACCCCAGGCCTTGTAGACGCGTAGCGGCTGTTCGGTCGACACCGTCCCGGTGTTCAGGAACGACACCACCTCCATGCTGAACTCCGCGCCTCCGGTCAGCGCGAGCGTGCCGGAGTTCTCCGCGCCATACCACGAACCCATCTCCAGCTCGACCTGTTGACCGGGTTGGGCCTGGATCTCGACCTCACCGTGGTTCACCCAGGGGCTCTGACCGTCGTAGCTCCAGAAGTCGATCGTGTCGGCCGGTTCGGACAGCACCAGGCGGCCGCCCGCCTCCATCCCTCCCTGGATCTGCTTGACGCGGGTCGCTTCGATGTTGCCGCCGGTCGGGGCATTGAACGCCACGTCGGGAAGGTCCGTTCGCAGGACGGATTGACCGGAGCCACCCACCAACGACGGCAGGGTGCCTCCCGTCCACCAGAACATGCCGATGTCGGCGTGGATCCGCAGGGGTGCCGAGCCGCCGATGGTGCCTCGCAGGTGTCCGAACATCAGGTAGTAGTGATCGGGGTGCGACACCTCCACCTCCCCCGACCCTTCGGTCAGGATGAATCCGAGGTTCGTGAACCACGGGAAGGACGTCCCGACCTCGAGGAGGACGGACGTGCCCCCCGGGAGATACATGAAGCCGTAGTTGTCGTAGAGGTTGAACCTCAGGGTGGCTCCGGAGCCGCTGCCGCTCGTGTCGTTCAGGTCGAGGGTGCCGTAATTCTCGAAGTACGTGGGGAGGAAGGTCGACGGGTGGCCGTGGGGAGAGCCTCCCAGGTACTCGCCTCCGGACACATCCATGTCGAGTCGGCCGTTGACCTCGATCAGCAGGTTCCGCTTGATGAGCAGATCGTCCTCCGTTTCCACGGTCGCCCAGGCCCCGGTCCCGCCGATCTTCAGGTTGTTGACCGTTACCGGCGCGCCGATCTCCACGTCGTACGTACCCGACGCATCGATGCACACGTTGTCGGTCTCCGTCGGGACTCCCGCCGGCGTCCATGCACCCGCGTCGTCCCAGTCTCCGTCCACGCCTGTGGTCCACGAGCGGGTGCAGGTGAAGGAGACCCGCGGCGATGCGGTAGCGACGAGCGGAAGGGTCTCCGACGAAGCGTCACCGGTGAGATCGGGCGCCGTGGGAGGCTCCGCGCACGCCGTCAGCGCCATCAGGCACGTCGTCCATCCCAGAAACCGCCGCATCGTCCCACCTGGTCGTGAGCTCGGGGCCCGCCGATGCGCGCCCTCTCCGCCCACGGCGACGGATGGCTCCCCGGATGGACACGGCCAGGTGCGCGGGGACAGGCTCGCTGCGCGGAGTTCCCCGCGCGGGCGTCGCGCCGGACGCCACGAACCCGCGCAGCGCCGCCGAACGACCCTGGGTCCCGCGAGCGCGCCCTGGGTCCCCTAGCGGCGCGCCTCCGCTGGATCGCCACGGTCCCCCCGCAGCGCCTTCCCCGGCATCACCCCTTCCACGACCCGGCCGTCCCGCACCACCATCACGCCGTCCACCAGCACCGCCGCGATCCCTGCGGGCGCCAGGAGCGGTTCCCGGTAGGTGGCCCGGTCGACGACCGTCCCAGGATCGAACAGCACCAGGTCAGCGTCGGCCCCGACCTGGACCCGACCCTTCCGGCGCATGGCGGGAACACGCCGGGCCAGGTGGTTCGCCGGGTCGAGGCTCATCTTCCGCAGCGCGTCCATGAGCGGCATCACCCCTTCCTCCCGCACGTACCGGCCGAGCACGCGGCTGTTGGTGCCGGCCACACGCGGGTGGGTGAAGCCTCCGTCCCAGGCGCCGTCGCTGGCGATCATGGGAAGCGGGTGCGCCAGACAGGCGCGCACCGCGGCTTCCTGCCGCTCGGGGTCGCTCGGATGGATGATGATGAACCCGCCCTGCTCGCGGTACTTGCCGTAGCTCTCCCGGGTGAGGCGCTCTCCGGTCGGGGGCCACTCGTAGCGCTGGAACGATTCGTCGGGCCACTCCTTCCAGTCGTCCGAGGATCCGGAGTCGATGAAGGTGCTGGCGGCGATGTAGGGGTAGCATTCCGTGGTGACCGCCAGACCGGTCACCCTCCCCCGGTCGATGAACTCGAGCGCCGGGTCCACGAACGCGCCGAAGTGGGATTGCAGGTGCTTGATGTGGATGTCGCCGCCCCAGCGCAGCGCCCCCATCAGCACCTCGTACAGCTCATCCCACTCCCGTACCGCGTCGAAGTCGCGGAGGTGGACGTGGGACGGAGCCTCGTACGCTGCGGCGAGCTCGAACATCCGGAGGATCTCCGAGTGCGTGGCTCCGGGCGTGTAGGCGATCCCGAAGCCGATGCCGATCGCGCCCTCCTGGAGGCCCCGTTCGACGAGCACGACGAGCGAGTCCAGCTCCGGATCGGTCAAGGCCCGCTGGTCGAGCTCGGGTGAGGCGCGGGTCGTCGGGAGGGTGGGCCAGTCGGAGACGCCGTACAGCTCGGCGACCGCGTCGCCCTGGGCCACGCGCCTCAGGACCTGGTGGTCCACGGCGGCGCCGAAGTGGAGGAGCGCCCGGCCTTCGAGCGCCCCGTAGTACTTCTCCACGTCCAGGGCGCCGCTCTCCAGGTTGAGTACGGAGGTCACGCCGTCTGCCGCGCGCAGCCGGAAGAGGTCGTCGCCGTGCTGATAGGTGTTGAGGTCGATGAAGCCTGGAGCCACGACAAGGCCCGTCGCGTCCACCGTGTCGGCCCCGTCCAGGGGAGCCTCGCTGACCGCCTGGATGGTGCCGTCCACGATGCCCAGGTGTCGGACGGCGTCGAGTCCGGTCTCCGGGTCCATCACCCGACCGCCGACGATGACCCGGTCGTAGCTCCGCCGGGGCTCACACGAGCCGAACGCCAGCAACGCCAGGAGCAGGAGTGGGCGAGCTGCGGTCATCCTTGGCATCCTCAGGACCCAGGGTGCGCGACTCGGGCCTGTGCGGCCCTCGATTCCAGCGGAATGGACGCCGTACCCGCACCCACGGCAACTGCAGGCGGACTCCGAAGCCGGGGTGGACTCGAGGAGCCCAGGGTGTGGAAGAAGCCACGCGTGGCTGTACACGCGTGGCCGTACCTGTCCAGCGTCGGGGGCGGGCACCCGCCGCGGACGCTACCCGCGGACCCCACACCCCACGAACTTGAGCGCATGGACGAGATCGACAGCGGCGGCCTGCGGCCGCGCCAGGACGAGATCCAGCCCGTGCTCGAACGGGTGATCGCGGAGGCCTCCGCCTACCTGGCGGGGTTGGACGATGCGCCGGCGCGTCGGGGTGATCCGGACGAAGTGCTCCGCCACTTCGACGAGCCTCTACCGGAGACCGGGACCGGGGCGCTGGCCGCGCTGGAGGACCTGATCCAGCACGGGGCGCCCGCGCTGCTCCACTCCGGCGGACCGCGCAACTACCACTTCGTGATGGGCGGCACCACCCCCGCCGCGCTCGGCGCGGATCTGCTGGCCGTGACCTACGACCAGGCTGCCTACGCGTGGCTGTCGTCGCCGCTGGCGACCGTGCTCGAGGAGCGCAGCCTGGAGTGGTTGAAACAGCTGTTCGGGCTGCCGGCGTCCTGGACCGGCGTCATGACCACGGGGGCCACCATGGCCAACTTCGTGGCCCTGGCGGCGGCGCGTCAGTGGTGGGGGGAGCGGACCGGGATCGATCCGGCGCTCCAAGGCCTCAGCGGCGCCCCACCGATCCCCGTGTTGACGAGCGGCTACGTGCACGCCAGCGCGGTCAAGGTCCTGGGTCTGCTTGGAATCGGGAGAGCTTCGCTCCAGACCTTCGAGCGCGATGCACGAGGGCGCGTGGATCTGGACGCACTGGAGGAGGCTTTCGTCTCCCTGCACGGCGCGCCAGCCGTGCTCGTCGCCAATGCCGGAGAGGTCAACGCGGGTGACTTCGATCCGATCGAGGCCTTCGCCGATCTGGCAGAGCGCTACGGCGCCTGGCTGCATGTGGACGGAGCCTTCGGCCTGTTCGCGCGTCTCAGCCCCCGCACGCGCCATCTGGTCGAAGGGGTCGAGCGCGCCGACTCGGTGATCACCGATGGACACAAGTGGTTGAATGTCCCCTACGACAGCGGGTATGCCTTCGTGCGGGACAGGGGCCTCCTCCAGCGCAGCTTCGCGTACTCGGCCGCGTACCTGCAACAGCCGGACGATCCCCGGCCCAACTTCGGCATCCTGGGGCCGGAGAGCTCACGGCGCGCGCGCGCGTTCGCGGTGTGGGCCACGCTGAAGGCCTACGGGAGGGAAGGGTACCGCACCATGGTGGAGCACCACCTCGACCTCGCCCAGCACCTCGCGCAACGCGTGGACGCGGCCCCCGACCTGGAGCGACTCGCGGACGTGCCGCTCAACATCGTGTGCTTCCGGTTCAATCCGGGCGGCCTCGACGAAGCGGCCCTGAACGAGCTCAACCGGGCGTTGGGCGAGGCCGTCCTGACCGACGGGCGCTACTTCGCGGGAACGACCGTCTTCGAGGGTCGCGTGGCGCTCCGTCCCGCGCTCGTCAACTGGCGCACGACCGGTGAACACATGGACGGGTTCGTGGATACCGTGCGTGAGCTGGGCCGGCGGATCCGGGCAGCGCGCTGACCCGCCGGCGTTGCAGGTCAGTTCTCGACGACCCGCACCGTGTCGAGGGCCAGGCGGACCTTCAGCCAGCTCGCCAGACGCTCGGTATCCTGGGCCCGTTGGGCGGCCCGCGCGTTCCCGTTCCAACGCACCATGAACGTCGGAATCGTGTCCTGCATCCGCGGGGGGGCGAGCGGGACGACAGTGGAATCCGCGCGCGCGCTGTCTGGGAGGAGGGGATCCGGGTCGGCCTCCGGTGGCGACTCCCGCATCTCGATGACGCGGCCGAAGGCGATGCGCTCGATCGCAGGATATTGCGTCGCGATCTCCCGGGTGATCTGCGCCAGGGGGATGGTGTCGCGCTCGAACAGCAGCAGCCGGCCTTCGAGCTCGCGGATGCGCTGGTCGCGTTCGGCCAGCGCGAGCGCGTTGCGTTCGTAGAGGTCCTGCACGATCCCCACCCGGAGCTCGCTGGAGAGCCGGCCCAACTCGCCGCGGATGTCCTGTGGCTGGTGGAGCCGGAGCGACGTGTTGCCCAGCCCCGCCTGCGCCATGCGCGTCTGGAGCTGCTCCTCCAGGAACCGCGGGACGGTGTCGCCCGCGAGGAACACCTCGATGCGGGACAACGAGTCGGCGTACTCCATGCGCTGATTGATGACGTCGACGCCGGGGAGGTTCAGGATGTTCTGCGTCACGAACTCCGCCGCGCGAGCGCGCCACAGGCTCTCCCGCACCACGCCGTAGAGCACCCAGGCAGACGGCAGGAGCACCACGGCGACGAACACCGCGATCCGGATGCGGACGCGTCGGCGGGCCTGTGCATCGATGAACTTCACGAACGGGAAGTGCAGGAACCGCACGATCATCACCGTCGAGATGGCGATGAAGATCGAGTTCAGGGCGAAGAGGTAGATCGCGCCGAAGAAGAAGGGCCAGTTGCCGTTGGCCAGACCGTATCCCGCCGTACAGAGCGGCGGCATCAGCGCCGTGGCGATAGCCACGCCGGGAATGACGTTGCCACGGTCGCGGCGGGACACACCGATGATGCCGGCGATGCCGCCGAACACCGCGATGAGTGCGTCGAGCAGCGTCGGACGGGTCCGCGCGAGCAGCTCGGACTGCACGTCTCCCAACGGCGTGATCAGGAAGTAGAGCGTGGACGTGAAGAGCGCCACCGCCACCATGACCGCGAAGTTGCGGACGGCCCGGCGCAGGACATCGATGTCGTTCATGCCCACGGACAGCCCGATCGCGAGGATCGGGCCCATCAGCGGGGAGATGAGCATGGCGCCGATGATGACGGCGGCCGAATTGGTGTTGAGGCCGATGCTCGCGATGAAGATCGAGCAGACCAGCACCCACACGTTCGGCCCGCGGAAGACCATGTCCTTATGGATGGTCTCGATGGTGCCGTCGATGTTGGCGTCGTCGCGGATGTCGAGGGTGCGGTTGAGGAACCGCCGTACTCCCCGGACGAACACCCGGAAGCTGCGCTGCACCATCTCCGGCTCGGAGATGCCTCCGGCCGGCTCCTGCTCGGGCGGAGAGCCCGTCGCGCTGGTCATGACACCTCCGTCGGGCGGACGCGGGGGACCGATGGCCACGTCCAACGGCCCGAACGAAGTACCCCCGACACGGATGTCGCAAGTCCTGGGCGGGCGCCGACCCGCGCCGGACCGCGGGCCGCGGCCTGGCCGGGCTTCGGTTCCGGGCCCCGCTGCGGGCCGCGACGTTGCCCGTTCCCACCCTTCCGGCCTATCTTCCCAGACTTGGAACGATCGTTCGAACGAATCGCTGGGAGGGGCCCCGCATGGCGAAGCAGCTCACGCCCGAGGAGGCGCGCGCCGAGGAGGAGATGAAGGCCAAGGTGGCCGACGGGTTCGTGGTCGAGTCGTTGGCCGACATGACCCCCGGCTACCGGAAGGCCCTCATCGTCCAGTTGACCGTGCAGGCGGATACGGAGCTGATGAGCGCCCCCTCCTACTGGATGGCGGCGCGCTACGCGCCCTCCGCCAACACCCAGGTGAGCGCCCACGCCATCATCCAGGACGAGCTGGCCCACGCGAACATCGCGTACCGGCTGCTGGAGGACCTGGGCGTCTCCAAGGAGCACCTGGTCTACGGGCGTGAGCCCCACGAGTTCAAGCACCCGTACGGGTTCGACCAGCCGCTCGACAACTGGGGCGAGCTGGTGGTCGCGAACGGCTTCTTCGATCGCGCCGGGATCACGCTGCTGTCCGACGTCCACCGCAACACGTCCTACGGCCCGCTCAAGCGGGCCCTGGTCAAGGTGGACATGGAGGAGACCTTCCACCTGCGGCACGGGGAGGTCTGGATGCGCCGCCTCGCCAAGGCCGGAGGCGAAGCGCGCGAGGTGCTCCAACGGGCGGTGGACTGGATGTTCCCCATGACGCTGGAGTGGTTCGGGCTCCCCGACGACATGAAGCGTCACTCCGGGCAGCTCGACTACAAGCTCAAGGGCCTCTCCAACGATCAGCTGCGCCAGGTGTGGATGTCGGCCACGGTGCCGCTGGCGGAATCGCTGGGGCTGAAGGTGCCCGCCCACTACGACGAAGCCAGCGAGAGCTACGTCATCGACTTCCCCTTCCCGTGCCAGTACGACGCCCAGGCCAAGGTCTGGGACTTCGACGGCGGGCAGATCTCCTGGGACACGGTCTTCGAGCGGTGGAAGCAGCGTGGCCCCATGAACGAGATCTACGTGGATTCCGTCCGGCGCTCGCGCACGCAGGTGGGCAAGTGGCTGAACGGCACCCGCGCGGCGTAGGGCGGATCGCCATGCGACCCGCGTTCCCCGCAGGGCGCCTGGAGGCCCGGTGACGGTCGAGCTTCCCGTCCTGCGCGTCCCCACGTCGGCGATCCCCGCGCACGTCCAGTCCCATGCGTCCGGCGGACGCGACCGGTGGACGGACCCGCTCCCGGAGCGGCCTGCGGACCCGGAGGCGGAGGTGTGGCGGGTGCTCACCGAGGTGCTGGATCCGGAGATCCCCATCAGCCTCGTGGATCTGGGATTGATCTACGGGGCGGAGTATCGGGACGGAGCGGTGCGCATCCGGCTCACCTACACCGCCACCGGATGCCCCTGCATGGAGTTCATCCGCGAGGACATCACGGACCGGCTCACGCGCGAGCCCTGGATCCGGACCGTGGAGCTGGACGAGGTCTGGGATCCGCCGTGGACCCGTGAACGCATCACCGAACGAGGCCGGCGTCAGCTCCGGTCGCTGGGAGTGGGGTGACATGTTGGAGACGGTCTATGACGTCTTCGCCCGCAAGACGCGCGGCGAGCCTCTGCGTCACATCGGCTACGTGGATGCGTTCGACGACGAGCTCGCGCGGGTCTACGCCTGGAAGACGTACGACGAGGAGAGCTGGTTCGAAATGTGTATCGTGCGCCGCTCGGCGATCCTGCCGGTGAATCGTCCCGAAGCCGCGTTGGGCACGGGAGGTGGGGCATGAGCGACCGCGCAGAGGTGGCCCGCACCCTGGGCGTCTCCGAAGCGGCCGTCCCGGCCCTGGAGCGCCTCATCCTCACCCTGGCGGATTCCAAGCGCCTCATGGGGATCCGCTACTCGGACTGGCTCCTCGGCTCGCCGTCCATCGAGACCGGCATCGCCTGCTCCTCCATGGCGCAGGACGAATGGGGCCACGCCCGCCTGCTCTACGCCATGCTCAAGGAGCTGGGCCACGACCCCGTCACCGTCGAGCACGACCGCGCCGACGAGGCCTACGCCTCCGTGGACGGGCTGGATCTGCAACCGGAGAGCTGGGCCGGTCTGGTCGCCGCCTCCGCGCTGGTGGACGGTGCCATCCGTGTCCGGCTCGCGGACTTCGGCGAGGGCGCCTTCGAGCTGGCGCGGGGCCGCGTCCCCAAGATGCTGGCGGAGGAGGAGCTGCACCGCGACTTCGCCCAGGCCTGGTTCCGCCGGCTGGCGGAATCGACAGAGGCGGCTCCGGAGCTGAAGGCCGCCTGCGGGGCGCTCCTGCCCCGGACGCTGGCCTGGTTGGCCTCCGACGATGCCCACACGGCCGCGCTGATCGACGCCGGTCTGGTGGCGGGCACCGAGACCCGCGCGGCACGGTACGCGGCGGAAGTCGGGCCGCTCCTGGAGCGGGTGGGCATCGACCTGACATCGGTGGCGCCCGCCACGGACGGCTGGGACGAGGCGCGCGGTCGAGGCCCCGGTGGTCCGACGGACGACGCGCTGGAGCGTGCCCGCGGGGACCGCAACCGCGCGCTGTTCGTCGAGTAGCGGCGTGATCGAGCAGGTCACGCCCCCGGGGCTCCCCGAGTCGCCCCCCTGCCCCTTCTGCGAGGGCACGGAGACGGAGCTCTTCTCGGCGTTCGGCTCCCAGCTGTCGGTCTCCACCTACTGGTGCCGGAGTTGTCGCTCCCCGTTCGAGGTCATGAAATGGACCGAGCCGGGGAGCGGATACTCCAGGGCCGGACGCGAGCGGGATCGCTGCTGACCCGCCACACCGGGCCGTCGCGGCCCGGCTGCCGACGGGGCACGGAAGCGCATCTGCGCCCTGTGGCCACCGCTTGCGAGCGGCTTCCGCACAGGAACTCCTGGCGTCCTGGGCGGTCTTAGTCGGAGGTCCGGCCGAGTCGCACCACGCCGATCCTCCGTGCCACCCGAGACAGGAAGGCAAGGTCCGCCGCCATGCTCCGATCCGCTCTGCGTCCACTCGTGGTGCTTTCTGCCGGCGTGCTCGCCGGGTGTGGGGCCGCGAACGTGGAGCTGCCGCCCCCGCGCCCGTTGATCGTGCATTCAGGGGCGCGCCTGCAGCCCGAGCCCGAGCGGATGGCGGAGATCGACACGTGGGTGCGGGCCCAGAACCTCAACATCGAGCAGGACCCCTCGTTCTGGGTGATCAGCACGACGGCGCTCCAGCCCGTCCTGCCCTGGGCCCACCTGGAGGTGCTGTCGGATGACTCCGTCCGCATCGCGTACGAGGGCGGCGTGCCCGACATCGGGCTTCCCTATCAGCTCTACGCCCATTTCCACCTGATGGAGCGGCGGGGTGAGCTGGAGGAGTGGCTGCCGGAGGCGGCCGACGAGACGGGCTACCCGCTGGAGCGCGCCATCGTCAAACGCGTGGCCGACGCCTGGCTGTACGGACGCTCCGTGTTCGAGACCACGCCGTACGCGGCCTTGGACGAGCTGATCTACGCCAGTGAGAACGGCTACCTGGACGCGTTCCTCTTCACGGACCGACCCGATGAGTTCCCCGAGGCGCGCAACGCCTGGATCGCCGAGCATCCGAACGGGCTCGAGGAGTATCGGACGTGGTTCGAGGACACGTTCGATCGCCCACCGCCGGGCCTGCGGGGCGAGGAGACGGGCGGCGCCGGCTGAGGAGCCCTCAGGGGCCTTCGACCTGCCATTTGAGCCAGATGGGCTCTCCGGCTCCGTCGAGGTCCTTCACGTGCACGTCCACCCGTCCGGAGGCCTTCACCCGGGCGTCCGACGGTTTGCCCCACATCACCGGGAAGCCCTCCACGCGCACGCGGCGGGACGCGCTCCCGTCGGGGCTCTTCGCCGTCAGGGTGGCGCCCTTGAGGGCCCGCAGCGCGGGCGCCTCCCCGTCGGTGAGGCGCAGGCGCAGGATGGAACCGCCGTGGGGAGCGGCCAACGCGTCGATCACCCGGAAACGGGCCATTCCATGAACCTCGCGAGCGGTGGGGTGGGACCGGAGCGCCCCAAGTCTGGAGCCCGGGACCGGGAGCGTCAACGCGTCGCGCGGACGCCGCCCTCCGCGCGGACCGGCCTCCTGCCGCCGCGGTCCGGCTGATGGTCTTCCTGGAGGGAGCCCTCCTCCTCCTCCTGCTCCTGGTGGTCCCCTGGTCGGCCCAGGCCCAGCTGAAGCTCATGGACCCCGCCGACCTGCGTCGCATCCCGGCCTACCTGGAGTCCATGGTGGCCATCGGTGTGCTGGGCGCCCTGGGGCTCTGGCTCGGCACCTGGCGGTGGGGGCTGGCCGGCCTGGGCCTGGCCGCTCCGGCCTCGTGGAGCGTCGTGCTGCTCCAGGCCGCCCTGCTGGCGGGGACGTCCGTGGCGATCACCGAGGGACTGGATCGGTGGCGGGCCCGCCGCGGGGAGTCCGAGAGCGCCTGGGTGCTGGCGCTCCTGCCCGTCACCCTGCGGGAGAAGTGGGTCTTCGCCGGCCTTTCGGTGATGGCGGGGGTAGGAGAGGAGATCGCGTACCGCGGCTTCGCCTTCCAGCTGCTGGCGCTCTGGACGGGCAGCCCCCTGATCGCGGGGGTCGTGACCGCGATGGCGTTCGGGTGGGTGCACGCGTACCAGGGCACGTTCGGGCGCATCCGGGCCGGCCTTTTGGGGGTGGTGCTCACCCTTCCGGTGTGGCTGGGCTGGGGGCTGTGGCCGTCCATCCTGGCACACACGATGATCGACTGGATCGGCGGGCTGCTCCTCGGAGAGCGATGGACGCGCCGCGCCGCCGAACGAACGGGAGTCGAATGGAGATCGACGTAGCGCTGTTGGCGGACGCGGCCACGATCGACGCGGCCGGGAAGATCAACATCCTGGGCGCCTTCGACCGCATCGAGGTGCAGGGCTTCCCGGCGCAGCACCCGCGGATCACCCTGGTGCTCCGCTTCAGCGGCGGGCTCGGGGATGTGGGTGGCCACGACGTGCGCCTGTCCATGCGCGGTCCCAAGGGCGAACAGGTGTTCGGGATCAACGGGCAGATCCAGGTCTCCGCGGGACCGCCCACGGCGGGCGGGCTGTTCCGGCTCCCGCACGTCATCAACCTGGACGGGATCGTGTTCCAGTCGCCCGGCTCGTACGCCTTCGACGTCTCCGTCGACACCCGGATGCTCGTGACGGTACCCCTCCTGGTGGCCGGCCCCGAACGCGGACGTGCTGCGCAGGCGTGAGCGAGCGTAGGTGCAGCGCGACAACGCCGGTCCGGTGCACGCGGCGGGGGCCGCTGCCGTCGATCGATCCCAACTGCCGTTCTGGCAATCGTTTGGCGCCCCGGCGCCAGTGAAGCGCGTCCGGCGGTGCCGTCCGCTCGCGCACCAATAGCGAGGGCCTGTCGTTTGCAGAAACAAACCCGGGCCGGGTCGGTATTGATGGAGTAGGAACCCCGGGGGGAGTCGAGACGTGATCCTGCGCTGCAACTACGAGGAAACCCAGGCGCTGCGCCACGGCGCCAGCGCCGTATTGGGCCTCGAGGGATCGCTGTCCTGCTCCGTCGAGCCGTCGCTCGAAGGGCGCTTCCAGGTGGAGGTCCTGCTTCCCCGTCTCACGGGCGACCTCTCGCTGCGCACGCTGGCGGAGGAGCGCAGCGTCGAGACCGCGGTCCACACGATCGTCGAATGCCTCGAGGCGGAGATGAAGTCCGTGGTGGTGCAAAGCCACCCCGGAGACGAAGGCGCGGTGGATGCGTACTTCGAGTTCGCGCACGCCTTTGCCGTCCTCTCCCGGCTCCGGGACATCCGAGGCGAGATGGAGGCGATGATTGAGCTCGTCACGGGCCGGCGTCCGGACGAAGAGACCTCGCGCTCGTTCCAGTTCCCGGACTGAGCCCCGCCGCTCCGGGGCACCCTCGGCGGCGACTCCCCCTCCCCCGCAGCTTCCGTCCTCCGGTCCACCCACGGGCGTGGGTGGCGTCCCACCGACCGGACGCCGCACGCCCCTCTTGACCCGACCGTGGCGGATATGCCGTTTCCTGGACAGGGCTTCTCCGTTGGAGCCACACGCCAGGAGGTGGCAATGGGCCGGATCGTCGCATGCATCGTTCTTCTGTCGGTCGCGGATGGGTGTGCGTCGGCGGGGGGTGGTGGCGGTGCGGGAAACTGTGGCCGCTCCGCGCTCGTGCCCAGCGCCGAGTCGTTGGAGGCCTGGGTCGACTCGGCGCGGGTGGAGACGGAGATGGCGCCCTTCCTCGCCCAGACGAGCGGTCTGGTGCTGGCCACCATCGGTCCCGACACCACGGGTGCCCTGCAGGCGTCGGTCTTCGCGCGGGAGCTTCCCGAGATCCTGGAGAACGCGCTCGAAGGGACCTTGATCGCGGCTGCCCGGAGCCCCTTGCCGAGCCAGTCGATCACGCTGACGCTCCGCACCGAACAAGGGCCGCGGTTGCGCGGCGTCCGCGATCCCGCCATGTGCCGGCCCGCCATGCGCAACACCTCGTTGGTGGAGCAGGCGGTGACCCAGGAAGCCCAGGGCCTCGATCTGGACCGCACGCGGATCGTGACGGTCTGGGTCTTCGTGCACACGGACGGCACGGTCGGCAGGACGCTCGTCCAGCGGAGCTCGGGCAGCGTCGACGTGGACGCGGCCGCCTTGCGCGCCATCCGTGCGGCCCGCTTCCAGCCCGCGCAGATCGAGCAGATCCCGATGGAGGTCTGGGTCGCGTTCCCGATCACGTTCCAGCCCAATCGCTGACCGCGGAGGGTGGGGCACC
Source organism: Gemmatimonadota bacterium (assembly GCA_041390125.1). Taxonomy (NCBI): domain Bacteria; kingdom Pseudomonadati; phylum Gemmatimonadota; species Gemmatimonadota bacterium. The sequence goes on from JAWKQN010000011.1 coordinate 200,404, forward strand.
AATCGCGGAGGGTTGGGCACCAAATCGGCCGCTCCGGGGTTGGGAGGGGATCGCATGTCCGGCCCACCCTGCACCCGCACCCCGTGAGCGACACCCGCGAGCCCCCGGCTTCGAGCCCGACCGCGAAGCGCGCCGCGTTCGAGCGCGAGGCGTTGCCGCACCTCGACGCGGTCTATCGCTTCGCGCTGCGCTTGAGTGGCAGCCCGGCCGCAGCCGAGGACCTGGTGCAGGAGACGTTCTATCGCGCGTTCCGCGCATGGGACCAGTACACCCCGGGAACCGCGGCCAAGAGTTGGCTCTTTACCATCTGTCGAAATGTCTTTCTCCGGAACCGCGAGCGTGAGAAGCGGCACGACGAGATCCTGGAGGAGACCACTGCGCGCTCGCCCGAGCAGCTGTCCCGGGAGAACGCGGTGTTCGTGGCCAGTCAGACGGACGATCCCGAGGGTGCGTTCTTCGCGTCCCTTGTCGACGACCGCATCCTGGACGCCATCGACGCCCTCCAGGAGGAATACCGGACCGCGGTGGTGCTGTCCGACGTCCAGGGGATGAGCTATGCGGAGATCGCCGACATCATGGGTGTGCCGGTGGGGACGGTGAAGAGCCGTCTGTTCCGGGGGCGGCGGCAGCTGCAGGAGAAGCTGTACGACTACGCCGTGGAGATGGGGTACCTGGGCGCCACCAGCCGGGAGGCGTCATGAGCTTCCTCGATCGGTTGCGGGAGCTGCGGCGGCAGCGGCGCGGCCACGTGATGAAGTGTGGCGAGACCGCGGAGCATCTCTTCGAGTACCTGGACGACGAGCTGGATCCCCAGGTGGCGACGCACCTGCGCAACCACCTGGAGGTCTGCGCGCCGTGTGCCACACGGGCCGACTTCGAACGCGCATTCCTGAACGCGGTGAAGAAGGCCTCCTCCGCAGGGGAGCCGATCCCGGATTCGGTGCGACGGCGCGTGCTGCAGGTGCTGCAGGAGCCCGGGGAGCGGGGAGAGCCGGAGGAGCCGCCCGCCTGAGGCCGGCGCCTCGGGGCCGACGAGCCGGCGCGCCTGCCCTCCGCCCCGATCGTCTTGCGGGGCTCCCCGCTTCCTTCGAAGATGGGCCGACCTTTCTGGCCGTCTGCGTAGGAGCTCCCCGATGTCCGCTGCCGCTCGCCGCGAGCGCATCCTTCCCCGCCTGATCGAGGAAGAGATCCGGGATTCGTTCCTGGACTACTCGATGAGCGTCATCGTCCAGCGCGCGCTACCCGACGTGCGCGACGGCCTCAAGCCCGTGCATCGGCGCATCCTCTACGCCATGCACGAGCTGGGTCTGCGGCCGGACCGGGCGCACAAGAAGTCGGCGACGGTGGTGGGCGAGGTGCTGGGCAAGTTCCATCCGCACGGGGATACGGCCGTCTACGATGCGCTCGTGCGGATGGTGCAGGACTTCTCGTTGCGCTATCCGCTGATCGACGGCCAGGGCAACTTCGGCTCCCTGGACGGCGACTCGGCGGCCGCCTATCGCTACACGGAGGCGCGCCTGGACGCGGTGGCCGTGGAGCTGCTCGCGGACATCGAGAAGGAGACCGTCGCCTTCCAGCCCAACTACGACGATCGGCTGGAGGAGCCGTCGGTCCTTCCGGGCAAGATCCCCAACCTGCTCGTCAACGGCAGCTCCGGGATCGCCGTGGGCATGAGCACCAACGTGCCGCCCCACAACCTGCGTGAGATCGCCAAGGCGGTGAAGCTCATCTGCGGGGACGAGCAGCCCACGGTGGCGCAGCTCATGAAGCTCGTGCCCGGCCCCGACTTCCCCACCGGCGGGATCATCGTGGGCCGCAACGGCATCCGCGACATGTACTCCACGGGCCGCGGCCGGATGATCGTGCGCGGCCGGGTGGTGAAGGAGGCACTGCGCGCGGGCAAGGAGCAGCTCGTCATCACCGAGCTCCCGTACGGCGTCAGCAAGAGCCGGCTGGTGGAGCAGATCGCCGACGTGGCCCGTCAAGTCCTGTCGGACGACATCGCCGACCTCCGTGACGAGTCCGACCGCGACGGCGTACGCGTCGTGGTGGAGCTGAAGCGCAAGGGCGATCCCGGTCGCGTGCTCAAGACCCTGTACCGGAAGACCTCCCTGCAGAGCACGTTCGGCGCCATCCTGCTGGCGCTCGACCACGGGCAGCCCCGCGAGCTCAACCTGCTCGAGATCCTGGAGCGCTACCGGGATCACCGGCTGGAGGTGATCCGCAAACGCTCCACGTTCCTGCTGGAGAAGGCCGAGGCGGAGAAGCACATCACCGAAGGTCTGCTGATCGCGCTCGACCAGATCGACAAGGTGATCAAGATCATCCGCAGCTCCGCCGACCGCCCGGAAGCCAGCGAGAAGCTCCAGGACGCGCTCGGGCTCTCCGAGGTGCAGGCCGACGCCATCCTCGACATGAGGCTGGCGCGTCTCACGAAGCTCCAGAAGAAGGAGCTGCAGGATCGTCTCAAGGAGCTCAAGGCGGAGATCGCCCACCTGCGCGGCATCCTGAAGAGCGAGGCCCGCCAGGTCGAGGTGATGCTCGACGAGCTGGACGAGGCGGTCAAGCGGTTCGGGGACGACCGGCGGACCGTCATCACCGACGAAGCCAAGGAGGAGACCGCAGAAGAGGTGGTCGAGGACCTCGTGGCGGAGGAGGACGTGGTGGTGACGGTGAGCCACGAGGGATACGTGAAGCGGATCCCGATGGGTCTCTATCAGCGCCGTGTGCGGAGCGGAAAGGCGCTGGCCGGGATGGAGAAGTACGAGGATGACTTCCTGGAGCGCGTGTTCGTGGCGCGCACGTCGGGACTGATCCTCGCGTTCACGGAGGCCGGTCAGGCGCATTTCCTGCCCGTGCAAGACGTGCCCGAGTCCGCGCGGGCCTCCCGGGGACAGAGCATCTACGGCCTCCTGGGCGTGGACAGGAAGGAGCGCATCGTGGCGGCGGTGCCGGTGGAGGATCTCGATGCGGACCGTCACCTGGTGTTCGTGACGCGGGGCGGCCTGATCAAGCGCACGCATCTGAGCGAGTTCGCCAACCCGCGTGCGGGAGGGGTGATCGCCATGGGTGTGAAGAAGGGGGACCGCGTCCTGGACGTCGGCATCTCGGACGGCGGCGCCGAGGTGATGCTGCTCACCGCCAACGGGCGCGCCATCCGCTTCGCCGAGGACGACATCAGCGTCTTCGGCCGCACCGCCCAGGGTGTGAAGGGCGTGTCGGTGGGCAAGGACGACGGCGTGGTCGGCATGATCCTGGTGCGCCGCGAGGCGTCCATCCTGACCGTGGCCGCGGACGGGATGGGCAAGCGCAGCCCGCTGGAGGAATTCCCCCTGCAGGGCCGGGGCGGGATGGGCACGCTGGTGGGACCGTCCGATTCCAAGGTGCCCCTCGTGGCCGCGCTGGAGATGCTCCCGGACGACGAGGTCATGGTGGTGGCTGCGAGCGGGAAGGTCTTCCGCCTGGTGGGTGCGGACGTGCCCGAGCAGGGCCGGCGCACCCGGGGCAGCCCGCTGGTGCAGCTGGGTCGCGGCGACCGGGTGGTGGAGGTGACGCGCACCGAGAGCAGCGGCGAGGGAGGTGGCCCCGTACGGCCCGCGGCCGGAGGGGGTCGGGAGGGGCAGCTGGACCTGCTGGGGTAGGCCGGGTGGCCGCTCGGTTCGTGGCCGCCGGTGACGAAACGGCCTTCGGCGTCCGTAGATCCGGGGCTACCGTTCGGTCCGCCGCGCCCGGGCCCCGGTTCCTCCGGGGGGCCCCGGGAGGCTACCCTTCGGGCAGCATACCGTCCGAGGTTGTGGAGGTCGATGCATGACGCAGCGCCGATACGATGACGACGAGGTCCGCGCGATCTTCGACCGTGCCGTGAGTCCGACGCCGGCGCGTGGCGACAGGTCGGGCACGCACCTGACCACCGGTGAGGGATTCACGCTGGCCGAGCTGCAGGAGATCGGCGCGGAGGCGGGGATCCCTCCGGAGCGGATTGCGGAGGCCGCGGGAGCACTGGAGCGGCGCGGGAGCCATGCGGTCCAGAAGGCGGAGCGCAGCACGCTCCCCATTCGCGTGAAGCATACCGTGCGCCTCCCCGGCACCTTCACCGAGGAGGACTGGAACCGGCTGGTCGTGGATCTGCGCGACACCTTCGGTGCCAACGGCAAGCTCCGGGTCGAGGGTGCCTTCCGCGAATGGCGCAACGGGAACCTCTTCGCCGTGGTGGAGCCGGACGGCGACGGATACCGGCTGCGCATGGGCTCGCGCAAGGAAAGCGCACAGTCGGTGATGATGATGGGCACCGTCTTCGCGATCATGGGCGCCGTGCTCTTCCTGCTCTACGCCACCGGGCTCAAGGAAGGGGCCATCAGCGGGGCCGTGGCGATGGAGCTCGCGGGGCTCGTGTCCATCGGGGCCGGTCTGATCCAGCTTCCCGGCTGGTCGGCGACGCGCATGCGCCAGATGGAAGAGGTGGGGGAGCGGGCGCGACTGCGCGCGGGGCGCACGGACGAGGGGTAGGGTTCTTTCTCGTGCCCGGCCGCTTCGCGCGCCGGGAGCGGCACCGGGGCGTACCGGGACGCGCGTCACACGCCACCCCCGGCTGACGTCGTGGTCTTCCCCCGGCCTATGCCCTCGCCAGCGTGTTCAACGCCTCCGCCAGCCGGTCCACGTCCGCAGGCGTGTTGTACAGCGCCGGCGTGACCCGCACGCAGTCGCCGCCCGCCACACCCGTCCGCCACACCGTGAAGATGCCGAAGCGGTCGAGGAGCTCGGCCACGAGGGCCTGGTTCTCGGCGCGGCCGCCCCGGCCATGGAGCCGGAAGCCCGTGATGGCCGCCACCAGGTCCGGGTCGTCGGGCGTGAGGACGTCGACCCCGGGCGTGGCGCGGACGGCCGCCACCCACCGATCGCGTAGCGCGCGGAGCCGCGCGGCCTTGGGAGCCCCCCCGACGCGGTCGTGGAAGTCCAGCGCGGCGGGGACGGTCAGGAACGTGGCGAAATGGGCGGTGCCGGTGTGGATGCGGCTGTCGATGCGGCCGTTGTCGTCCTCGCCCAGCATGGGCGCGATGTCGTCGAGGCGATCCTCGCGGATGTACATGAGGCCGGCGCCCACCGGCGCGCCCAACCACTTGTGCAGGTTGAGCCCGACGAAGTCCGCGCCCAGGTCCTCGAGCTTCAGATCGCACTGGCCGAACGAGTGCGCCGCGTCCACCACCACGTCCACACCGCGTGCGCGGGCCATCTCCGCGATCTCGCGCACGGGGAGGATCAGGCCGGTCTTGTTGTTCAGGTGCGTGAGCAACAGAAGGCGCGCGCGCGGCGTGCGTTCGAGCACGCTCGCATAGGTGTCCAGCACGGCCTGACGCGACGCCGGCTCCGGCAGGTCGAAGCGCACCAGCCGTGCCCCCCGCTGTTCCGCCAGCGCCTTCATGGCCGTCTGCATGGAGCTGTAGTCGAGGTCGGCGTAGAGGACCGCGTCGCCGGTCCCGACGTGACGGTACTGGATGATCAGACGCTGCAAGGCCTCGGTGGCGCCGCGCGTGAACGCGATCTCCGTGGGCTTGGCGCCGACGAAGCGGGCCACCCGCTCCCGCGCCGCACTCAGGTCGGCATCGTACTGACGACGCGCATAATAGGAGCTTTCCTGGTTGACCCGGTCGATGTGCGCGTGGAAGTCGGCGAGGACGGGCGCCGCCATCATGCCCCAGAATCCCGCTTCGAGGTTCGTATAGCCGCTTCCGGTCCTGTAGTAGGCGCCGACCCGACGCCAGTACGCCTCGTCCCGCGCCACCTGCTCGGGCGGACCGTCCGGTCGGGCGAGTGGCGGCAGCGCCTCCTGCGGAGCACCGGGCTCCTGGGCCTGGAGCGGGAGGGCGGTGGCGGCACCCGCCACTCCGGCGGTGCGGATGAAGCCTCGGCGAGTGATCATGGCGGGGCGCGGCTCCGCAGGAGGGCGGATCGGTGGTCGAGACGCACCGTAGGGACGCCGCCGGTGCAGGGGCAAGGGGCCGCGGGGTGGGAAGCGTGCCCGGCCCGAGCCGGCCTCCGGGGTGGATGGGGCGGCCGCGGTGGACCCCAGGTCCCACCGGCGCGCGGCCGCCTAGTCCGGATGCACGCTGTTCTGGAGGACCTGCGGCTCCGTCAGGCCATAGAGCGGCGGGGTGTCGACGCCCAGGTCCGCCAGCCGCTCATAGATCTGGCCGCGGTGGTGGATCTCGTGCTCGACCATGGCCCGGAGCCACTTCCAGGCCGTGAGCTGCACCCCGCCCGGGGTGGGGCAGCGGCGCTGGAGCGCCTCCGGCGTGAGGGTCGCAAACCGCGCCATGGCTTCGGCGTGCATGGCGTCCAGGTAGCCGATCACGGCGTCATGGCCGTCGGCGAGCTCCGGCCCGCACCCCGGGTAGCGGCTGGGGTGGCCGTGCACGTTCTCGGCCCACATCCAGCGCTCCGTGGCCGCGATGTGCCGGATCAGGTCGCCCAGGCTGAAGCGTCCCTCTGCGGGCCGCCACTCGAGGCGGTCCGGCGGAGCGAGCACCGCGACGTTCCGGGTGCGCTCCCGCACCCGCTCGAAGTACGGGAGGAACTCGTCGATGGTCGAGATGTCCATGGGCGGCCGGGCCAGGGGAACCGGGTGCGGTTCCACAAGCTAGCGGCGGGGCCGATCGCCGGGGGGCGGGGTCTCGGGCTCCTCCGGCTGCCGGCCGGTCGTGCCCTCGGCAACGGCCCCCTGCCCATCCCCCGCGGCATCCCCGTTGCTCCGATCCACGGGCTCCGATGATCTTCGATGGCTGCCCGCGGGCCGATCGGACGGGTTTTGCGCGGGACAAACGCTGTTTCGGGGGCACGTTCATGAAATTCCTGGTTCTCGGGGCGGGCGCACAGGGGTCCGCGGCCGCGTTCGACCTCCTCCGGCGCCCGGAGGTGGAGCAGGTCATCCTCGCCGACCAGCGGGTCGACGACCCCAGGCCGTTCCTGAAGCCCTACGTGGGCGACCGGCTGGAGCTGCGCCCGCTGGATGCCCGGAACGAGAGCGCTGTGCAGGCCCTCATGGCCGGGGTGGACGGGGTGCTCTGCGCCCTGCCCTACTACTTCAATCGCCCGATGACCGAGCTGGCGCTGGAGGCCGGCTCCCACTTCTGCGATCTCGGCGGCAACACGGCGATCGTCCGCCAGCAGCGGGAGCTGCACGAGGCCGCCCGGGCCGCGGGCCTGTCCGTGATCCCGGACTGCGGGCTGGCCCCCGGGATGGTCAACATCCTGGCCCAGGCCGGCATCGACGACCTCGATACCACGAACGCGGTCGAGCTCTTCGTGGGCGGGCTGCCCCAGCATCCCAAGCCCCCGCTGAACTATCAGGTCGTCTTCTCCCTGGAGGGCGTGATCGACTACGCGACGACGCCGGTGCTGGTCCTCCAGGACGGCAAGGTGGCCGAGGTGGAGCCGCTCGGGGACCTGGAGACGGTGTCCTTCGACGCGCTGGGCGACCTGGAGGCCTTCAACACCGCAGGCGGCATCAGCCTGATGCCCTACCGCTACCAGGGCCGGATCGACCGGATGGTCTACAAGACGCTCCGCTATCCCGGCAATACGTACCTGATGCGGGCCATGCGCGACATCGGTCTGTTCGGGCACGAGCCGATCGACGTGGATGGCCAGACGGTCGTCCCCCGTCGGGCCTTCATCGCTGCCGTGACGCCACACCTGCGCAACCCGGACGGGGACGACCTGGTCGTGCTGCGGGTGGACATCCGGGGCACCCTGGCGGGAAAGCCCGCGCTCATCCGGTACGAGCTCATCGACTACTACGACACCGAGCACGGTGTGACGGCCATGATGCGCAGCACGGGGTACTCGCTCGCGGCCACGGCCGTCCTGCAGGCGGACGGCCGCGTGTCCGAGCTGGGCGTGCGCACGCCCGACGAAGCGGTGCCGGCGGACGCCTACCTGGACGAGCTGCGCCGGAGCGGCGTGGAGGTGGTGCGCAAGACGGGGTGAGGAGGCGTGGGCCGCGTGCGAAGGCTACGGCAGGACGGCGTACTGGATCGTGATGTGCGCCGTCACCACGAGATCCTGGGGCCGGATCGGTGGCCCGGACGAGTTTGCCACGAATTGCGTGGCCCCGCTCCAGGGTTCGTCACGATCCGGATGGACGATCAGGTGCACGACGCGGCCCAATCTGAGGTCGGCCAACTCCGCGATGAGCTCGGCGCGCTTGCGGGCGCTGGCCACAGCGGAGGCGAGCGCTTCGTCGCGCGCGGATCCCAGGTTCGAAGCCGAGAAGCGCACGCCCCGCACCTGGACGTTGGCGATCCGCACAGCGCGCTCGATCACATCGGAAACGGACTCGACTCCGGTGACGATCACGCGGAAGTCGTTCTTGGCGACATGCTCGAACGGTAGCGCGGTGCGTTGATCGGTGCGCCCGGCCTGCACCGAGAAGGCGTCCGTGAACATGACCGGTGGCTCGGAGGAGAATTCGCTCAACACGCGCACGACGCCGCGAGCGGCTTCGGCCACCTCTGACGTGGCGGAGTCCGCAGTTCCCGACGTGACGTTGATGGTGAACAGGATCTCGGCGATGTCCGGTCGCACGGAGCGCGACGCGGTGGCGGAGACCGTCACCACCTCCGAGGTGGCATTGTCCTGGGCCGCCACGACCGCGGGCAAGGACAGGACACCGATCAGGACTGCGCTGAACCCATGGTGCATCGTACCCTCCGGACCTCCCCTGCAGGGGCCCCGACCCTCCACTGCCAGCCTAGCCGCAAGATCCTCGCCACCGGGATGTTGTGCGGTCGCATCGCCCCGGAACGGCCCCAGCGGGCTGCGCCCGGCCCGTTGCGGAGCATGCTGATCCCGCGCCGAGCGCGTCGTGCACGGCTCCCCCGTCCACCCATCTGGACGTCCCGCGTCCCCTGTCCGAGATCTCGATGAAGACACCGCTGCTGACCCTCATGGCGCTCCTTCTCCTCACGGGGTCGTTGGTCGGACAGCAGGCGACCCCGCCGGCGGCTTCCGCATCTGCGCCGCTCACGATCGGCGAGACGTTCACGCTCGAGTCCACCGTGCTGGGCGAGACGCGGACCATCAACGTGTACGCACCGCCCGCCTGGGATGAGGAACCGGGGACGCCGCGTCCCGTCCTCTACATGCCGGACGGCGGCATCGCCGAGGACTTCCTGCATGTCGCGGGATTGCTGCAGGTGTCGGTGGGGAATGGGACCATGCGTCCATTCCTCCTGGTGGGGATCGAGAACACGCAACGGCGGCGCGACCTCACCGGCCCCACGGACGATCCCGAGGACCGCACCATCGCGCCGGTCGTGGGGGGCTCCGCCGCGTTCCGCGCCTTCCTGCGCGCCGAGCTGATGCCGCTCATCGACGCGCGGTACGCCACCACGGGCGAGACCGTCCTCATGGGCGAATCGCTCGCCGGGCTCTTCGTGGTGGAGACCCTCGCGCTCGAGCCCACCCTGTTCGACACCTACATCGCCTTCGATCCCAGCCTCTGGTGGAATCGAGGGCACCTGGTGGAGACGGCACGCAATTGGATTCCCCGCGTGCCGGGGTCACGTACGCTCTGGCTGGCCCACAGCTCGGAGGAGACGATCGCCCTCCTGACCGGGAGGCTGGGGGAGATCCTCGCGCAGGGGGCGCCGGGCAGCCTCACCTGGCACGTGGAGCCGATGCCGGACGAGACGCACGCCACGATCTACCACCCGGCGGCACTGAAGGCCGTGCGGAGCCTGCTCGCGGTGGGATCGCGGTAGACGGGCGCGTGCGGGCCGGCGCCCGGAGATCCCGGGTCGTCGTGTCCGCTCGGCCGGAGGGACTCGAGCGACTCAACCGCTCGTGCCGGTCTCCTTGAACGGATCGAGCACCAGCACGCCGCCGTACCAGCGTTCGTGCTCGAAGTCTTCCGAGTACAGCACACCCAGCCCGTGCACTTCCGCGCACGCCCACATGTGCGCATCCCACACGGAGAGCTGATAGGCCGCCATCCCCTGCAGGGCGGTGCGCACGACGCGAGCGTCCGGATACACCACGTCGAACTGGCGGAGCAGGTCTTCGGCTTCGCGCAGGGCCACGTCGGGGCTGAGGAGCGTGGTGCCGTCGCGTTGCGTGCGCGTCGTGGCCGCCACGAACTCCAGGACGGACTGATGGGCGAGCCGCAGGCTGCCGGCCGAGATCCCTTCCCGGAGCAGCGCGTCCGCGCGCGCCTGTTTCGCCGGGAAGCGTGGGTCGAACCGGTAGACCAGGACGTTGGTGTCAACCAGAGCGGCCACGACCGTACAGCTCGTCCCGGGTCCATGCGCGACCGCCCGGGGCGTCCGGGCGCTCTTCCTGCGCGGCCCCCGCCGCTCGGTGGTCCCTCCGCTCCGTCGCCCGGTCGAAGAGGGCCAGGCGCTGGGCTACACCCAGGCGCTGCGTCCCGACCGAGCCACCGACCACCACGCGGATCTCGTCCCCGGCGGGGATCCAGTCGATCTCGTCCCCGGGCTCGATTCCGTACCGATCCGCCACCTCTTTGGGGATCGACACCTGGCGCTTGCTGGTGACCTTACTCATGGCCTTACGATAGCAAGGATCATGGCCTTGTTCAATCGAGCCCCGGCGCCCCACGCCTGGAGGGTCGGCCCGACCGTAGGTCCCTCAGGGCTGTCTCATCCCGGCTCCCCAGTTGCCTGGCCCGGAACTGGCCGGACGTCTGGCCGACATCCCGGAGGTACCCGTCCCCACGCGCCGTGTCCTATGGAATCGGGGCGGAGGACACCCACCCAGGAACGGAGCCGCCGAGGGGGCGGATCCGGCGACCCTCGAACCCACGAGGATGGAAGGGCCATGAGCCGATCCCACCGATCTCCGATTCCGCGCGCGCTCCGACGGACGTCGCCGTGGGCGCTCCTCCTCGCCGCCGCCGCCCTGGGCGCCTGTGACACCGGCACCGGACCCGGCGCGGACCCGGGCACCCCACCGGAGCTTCCGGCCGCGACCAGCATGAACGTGGACTTCGGGCTGTTGGGGGCGGCCCCGGCCCAGGCGGCCGAGGTGCACGAGCTGGCCGCGCTGATCGCGCGGGCGGAGGAGCATGCCGCGGCGTCGGGTGTGGGGCTCCACTTCACCACCGCCGCGCTGAGCGTGGTGGTGGCCCAAGCCATCACGGCGCTCCACCTCGTGGTGCCGGCCGCGGTGTTCGCGGCCGCGGCCAACAACACGCCCTCCTTCGAGGACGACGACCGCTGGCACTGGCGCTACACCGCCTCGCATGCCGGTCAGCTGTGGACCGCGCACCTGTCGGGCGCCGTGCAGGGGGATCAGGTCGGGTGGGACATGCGCATCACGGCGCCCCAGACCAATCCGCCCCTGGACGACTTCGTGTGGTACAGCGGCACGTCGCGGCTGGACCGGACGGCCGGCACGTGGCGCTTCAACGAGATCACCCGGCCGGGCACGCCCACCGAGGTGGTGCGGGTGGACTGGACCCACGAGAGCGACGTCGTCCACGGCGTGACCATCACCGTGACGAGTGGCCCCAACGTGGGAGACATGCTGACGGCCGACCGGGACGGAGACGACCACCTCGTCACCTGGTACGACGCCTCCGAGAACGTGGAGGTCGAGATCGGCTGGGATGCGGGCACCGGGACGGGCTACATCATCGCGCCCGGGTACAACGGCGGCGTGAAGTCCTGCTGGGACGGCAACCAGAACAACACGCCCTGCAGCGGCTGATCCCGCAGGCCGCGCGGGTGCGGCCGAGGGGGCGTCGCGCTTCCCGCGGCGCCCCCGTCGGTCAGCGTCCCGGCGTCATCCCGGCGCACTCCGCCGAGCGGACGCGTGGCGTCTCGCGCACGTGCGTGAAGACGCCCCACGGCTGCCAGCTCCGGTCGTCGGCCCGATAGAGGATCGTGTTCCGGCGGGTGTTCTCATCGATGGGGCTCAAGGTCTCGCGATACTCGCGGCTGCTGGTATCGGGATCGTAGCTGCGGTAGTGCCGCACCAGCGTGTCTCCGGGAAGTACCTCCATCCACCCGATGTTCATGACCTCGAAGGGCCGGACCCCGTCCCGGGTGAACGACACCCACTGGATCTCCTGGGTGCCGTAGTGATAGCCCGCGAAGCCCTGGCTCACCTGGACGCGCTGGCCCTCGATCTCGCGGTACTCCGCGTCCAGGATGGTCTTGCCGGGGATGCCCCACGCGAACTCGATGCCGATGCCGGGAGGCGCGTCCGGGTCCCCGGGAACCCACCCGCCCAGGTGGTACTCGGCGGCACAGAGCGCCCGGTTGTCCACGTCGAACGGGGGCTGCGCATCGGGGGTCTGGGCGGCGCCGGGCCCGGCGAAGACACCCAGCACGGTAGCTGACCGCGCGATCGCGCGCAGCCAAGGACGAAGGACCGGCTGCGGCGCGCGTGCACGTCCCATGGCGTCTCCTCGCTTCGAATGGGGCTCGCCGCAGGATCGGACGCACGGGCGTGCGAGGCCATGCGAAGTCCGTGAGGATCGCATGAGGACTGCGTGAAGGGGTCAGCTCCGGGCCGGGGAGCCGCTCAACTTGAGGCGGCGGAGCACGCTCCGGAACGCGACCTCGTCGGCGAGCGCGCGCAAGCGGGGCTCGACCGCCGCCGAGAGCACCGCCAGGGAGGGCTGCCGTGCGGCCTCCTCCAGCGCGCGCAGCGCCTCGACCGTGCGGCCCGCGTCCGCGTAGGCGACCGCCAGGTAGAACGGGGGATCTCCGTCGCGCACGGCGTCCTCCCACGCGGCCACCCGCCACTGCCGGACCCGTGCCAGCACAGTGGCGGGGTCGGCGGACGGTTCCGGAACGTCCTCGGCGCCGTAGGTGGCCAGCAGCGTGCGTCCCACCTCGGCAGCTTCCGCGTGGCGCTGCGCCCGCACCAGCGCATCGAACGCGCACCCCAGGGCCCAGACGGCCCGCGGATCCAGTTGCAGCGTCTCGCGGCAGGCCGCGGCGGCGCGGTCGAAGCGTCCTGCCCACAGGTGCAGCAGCCCCGCGTCCGCCAACAGGAGGGGGGTGAGGGGATCGCCGCGCTCGGCGTGCGCAAGCGCCTCCTGCGCTTCGTCGAACCGACCCTGCACCGTGAGCAGGAAGGCGAGCGCGGTGAGCGTGGTGGGATCGTCGGGATGGGCGGACAGCGCGCCCGTCAGCGAGGCCTCGGCCTCGGTCCACGTCCCGTCCAGCATCTGGACGCCGGCGAGCGCGCGCAGCGCGCCCGGGTCGGACGGATCGAGGCGCAGCCCCGCCAGCGCCGCGCTGCGTGCGTTGGCAGGGTCGTCGAGCCGCAGCAGGAGCTCGGCCTTCAGCCCCAGCGCCGGGGCGAGCTCCGGCGCGCGCACCAGCGCGCTGTCGAGGAGCGCAACGCCCAGGGCCGGATCGCCGTGGGTCCGCGCCAGGTGCTGCGCCTTGAGGACGAAGAGGCGCACCTCGTCCGGAAGTGACGGCGACGCCGCGTCTCCGCCGAGCTCCGGTTCGACCCGGGCGGTTGGGGAGGTTACGGGCGGGGACGCAGCCGGTGGACCGCGACGAGCCACCGTGGCGACGGACGCGAGGGCCACCCCGACCACCGCCGCGACGGCGGCGGTCGTGAGCAGGCGGGCACGTCGCGCGCGCCTGCGCGAGGGGACCGCGTCCCATCCTCCGGAGACCGGGGTCGTGGGTGCGACGACGTTCGCGCCGGTGAGCACCGCCGGCGCCGGTGCGTGCGCGACCGGTGCGATGAAGCGGTAGCCGCGACCCCGCAGCGTCTCCACGAACGCAGGGGCCGACGCATCGTCCTCCAGCGCCTGCCGGATCTGCCGGATGCACGTGTTCAGCGACTGCTCCGCCGCCCCCGGGAGCCGGGGCCATCCCAGCTCGCGGAGCTCCCTTCGGGAGACGAGATGTCCGGGCTGTTCGACCAGACGGATCAGCAGACGGGTGGGACGGGGCTCGAGCGGCACCGGGCTGCCGTCCCGGAAGAGCTCGCCCGAAGCGGGGTCGAGCCGGAACGGACCGAAGTGGTAGCTGCCGTGCGCCTGCCCCTCCATCACCATTCCTCCGCCTCGTCCCAGCGCTCTTCGTCCCAGAATGCGTCTTCGGCCCGCTCGATCTCCGATTCGTCGAGCGGCTCGTCCTCCTCGAAGGCGAGCGTCCCGTGCTCGACGATCCGCCGGATGTGATCGTCGTCCAGGCCGGCGCCCGATGCGGTCCCCCGGGCCCGGAGCCGCAGGAATGCGGCCGCCAGGAGCATCAGCAGCACCACCGAGAGGACGAGCCCGAGAGGGTCCATGGGGCTGACGTAGGCCTCCGCGCACCGGATCGCAACCCGCCCTTCCTCCGGCCGGAAGGGGGGCCGACTCGGTGCGCCACTCCGGTCCGGCCCCTACGTTCAAGGCCACGGTCATCGGCCCGTCCGTCCGGACGACCCTACGCTCCCGGAGCCCCTGCATGTCCCGTCTGCGCCCTGTTCGCCTGGACCCCTGTGTCCCGCTCATCGTGCTCGTCGGCACCCTCGTGGGCTCCTCCGCCCTCGCGGGCCAGCAGGCCCGCACGGCCGGTCGCGCCAGCGCCTGCGACAGCCTCTGCATCACGCCTACGCGCACGATCACGTTCGAGACCACCCAGGGCACGCAGATGAACGTGGACGTCTCCCCGGACGGGCAGACCCTTCTGTTCGACCTGCTCGGGGACCTGTACACGGTCCCGCGCAGCGGTGGGACGGCCACGCGACTCACCAGCGGGACGGCCCTGGACCTGCAGCCGGTGTTCTCGCCGGACGGGAGCCGCATCCTGTTCGTGAGCGACCGGAGTGGTAACGAGAACCTCTGGGTGGTGGACGCGGACGGCTCGAACCCGAGACCGGTGACCACCGACCGCGGAGACCTGCACTACGACGACCCGGAGTGGTCACCCGACGGCGACTACGTGCTGGTCCGCCGCAACGACGAAGCCACGCCCAACACGGGGCGCCAGGCCTGGCTGGTGCATGTGGACGGTGGACGGGGGATGGCCCTGGCGGAGGAGGCGGAGGGCAGCGGCTTCCGCTGGAGCGCGGACGGTCGCTACGTATTCTTTCGCGATACCGAGGGACCGCAGGCGACCGCCGCTCAGCGTGGCAACGGCATCCCGGCGCGCGCGCAGATCCTGCGTCTGGACCGGCGCACGGGGGACGTGGCGCAGATCACCAACACCCCCAACGGTGCCGCACGGCCCGCGGTCTCACCGGACGGGGCCTGGCTGGTCTACGTCGCGGACGTGGACGCGCAGAGCGGTCTGCGCGTGCGCAACCTCGTGACCCAGCAGGACCAGTGGCTGGTCTTCCCCATCGACCGCGAAGCCCCGGACGACCGGACCCGGTTCACGTTCACGCCGGACAGCCGCGCCGTGGTGTTCGTGTCCGAAGGCACGTTCCACGAGGTGGACGTGCGCACGCACGACGTGCGCCCCATCGCCTTCACGGCGCGTGTGGAGCAGCAGCTCGGACCGCGGATCCAGCACCAGATGCCGTTCCGGGAGGACTCCATCGCCATCCGCAACGTGCGCTACGCCGAGCGCAGCCCGGACGGGCGGAGGCTCGTCTTCGGCACGCTCAACCAGATCTGGGTGATGGACCTGCCGGGCGGTACGCCGCGTCCGTTGATCGCCGGCGGCGCGGGCCACTACCAGCCCACGTTCTCCCCGGACGGCAGCAGCATCGCCTTCGTGAGCTGGCACGAGACGGAGGGAGGCCACGTGTGGCGGGTGCCGGCAGCGGGCGGGACGCCGCAGCGGCTGACCACCCACCCCGCGTACTACGCCAACCCGGCGTGGTCCGCCGACGGCAGCCGGATCGCCTACGTCCGTGAGGATCCGGCCGCCACCCGCAACCGCGACACGCGCAACACGGGCTTCCTGGAGTGGATCCCGAGCAGCGGGGGCGAGGCGCAGTCCGTGGTCTCCATCCCCTCCGACAACGCCCTGACGTTCACTGCGGACGGGTCCCGCATCACCTTCGCGGAGAACGGCACGTTGGTCTCCGTCCGCCTGGACGGCACCGAGCGGCGCGAGCTGGCGAAGGTGGAAGGGGCCGACGAGATGCTGCCCTCCCCTGACGGACGCTGGCTGGCGTTCACACTCCGGGAGGAGGTGTTCGTGGCGGCGCTGCCGCCCACGAACGAGACGGCGACGATCACCGAGCGCACGGGGCCGGGCCCCGTCCAGCGCGTGACCCGGGACGGTGGCCAGGACCTCGGGTGGGCGGACGGGGGCGAGACGCTCACCTGGGTGTTCGCGAACGTCTTCTCCCACCTCGATCTCGATCGTGTGTTCGGGCCGGCGGCGCCGGATTCGGCCCTGGACCAGCAGGCCGTCCACGAGCGCATCGCGCTCACCGTCGCAACGCCGCGTCCCCAGGGGACGGTGGCGCTCACCGGTGCGCGCGTGGTGACGATGCGCGGAGACGAGGTGATCGAGGGCGCGACGATCGTGGTGACCGACAACCGCATCCGCGCCATCGGCCCGTCCGGGTCCGTGCAGGTGCCCGAGGGGGCGCGGGTCATCGACGCGACCGGCAAGACCATCATCCCGGGCCTGATCGACGCGCACGCCCACATCCGCGGCATGCCGCGCGACGTGCTGGTGCAGATCGCGCCCGAGCCGCTGGTCAACCTGGCGTTCGGTGTGACCATGTCACGGGACGTGAACGCCTCGACGGACCAGTTCCACTACCGGGAACTGATCGCGGCGGGACGGATGCTCGGACCCCGGATCTTCATGACGGGGCCGTCCCAGACCACGCGGGCGGTGAAGATCGAACGGTTCGAGGATGCCCTCGCGGGTGTGCAGCGCTACGTGGACCGCGGCTCCATCTCCACCAAGCAGTACATGCAGCCGCAGCGGCGCCAGATGCAGTGGATGCTGCAGGCGGCCGACCAGCTCGGCATCAACACCACCGCGGAGGGCGGGGGTGTGATGCGCCAGGTGGCGATGATCCTGGACGGCTACACCGCCATCGAGCACGCGCCCACGGACGTCGTGCACATCTACGACGACGTGGTGCAGCTCTACGCGCGCTCCGGGACGATGTACGTGCCCACCCTGGTGGTGGCGTCGCCCAGCACGTATCAGGGCGAGCTCTACTGGTATCAGACCACGGATGTGCATGCGAACGAGAAGCTGGCGCATTTCCTGACCCACGACGCGCTGGATCACAAGTCACGCAACAGCCAGCGCTTCGCGCTGGAGGACTACTACTTCCTGGAAGGCGGCGCGGCTGCCGCGCCGATCCTGCACGCAGGTGGGAACGTCGCCGCGGGCGGGCATGGCCAGGTGCACGGATTGGCCGTGCACTGGGAGCTGTGGATGCTGGAGATGACCGGCATGACCCCGCACGAGGTCCTGCGCACCGGCACGATCAACGTGGCCACGGGGATGGGCATGGCCGCGGACTTCGGGAGCCTGGAGGTGGGAAAGGTCGCGGACCTGGTGGTGCTGGACGCCAACCCGCTCGAGGACATCCGCAACAGCACGGCCATCCGCTGGGTGATGAAGGGCGGTGAGCTGTACGAGGGCAACACGCTGGACATGGTGTGGCCGCGTACGGAGCCGCTGCGGGCGTTCAAGTACACGGATTTCGGGCCGCCGCGGGAGGGAGCGCCGCGGTGACCGGATTCGCCGGGAGCGGCGGGAAGACCGCCGCTCCGTGAGCACGTTGGTCACCACGATCGCGCCGGTCTTCGGCGTGATCGTCCTCGGCTTCCTGGCCGTGCGTCTGGGTCTCTTCGGGCCTACCGGCGCACAGCGCCTGGTGCGCTTCGTGTTCAACCTGGCCATCCCGGCCATGCTGTTCCATCGGCTGGCCCGGATCGACTTCCCGGACCACATCGAGTGGGCGTTCCTGCTGGCGTACTACGCGAGCGCCTTCCTCGCGTACGGGGCCGGGATGGCCGTGGCTCGCTTCCGCTTCGGGCGGCCGCGGGACGAGCAGGCCATCTACGGCATGGGGGCGGGGTTCTCCAACACGGTGCTGCTGGGCATCCCGCTGCTGCTGACCGCCTTCGGGCCGGAAGCCGAGTTGCCCGTCTTCATGATCATCGCCTTCCATTCCATCACCCTGCTGCCGGTGACGGTGGCGCTGATCCAGTCGGGGCGACCTCGTACGGAGGCGAGACCCGGCGTCCGGTGGGCCCGCCTGGTCGGGGAGATCCTCGCCAACCCCATCATCGTGGGCATCCTGCTGGGGCTGCTGGTCAACGCGCTGGGGACCGGCCTCTGGGCGCCTCTGGATGCCACCGCCGCTCTGCTGGCCACGGTGGCCATCCCCTGTGCGCTCTTCGCGCTCGGCGCGTCCCTCGCGGGCTATCCGCTCCAAGGCGAGCTGGGGCCCGCAGCCGCCCTGGCTACCCTCAAGCTGGTGCTCCAACCCGTGCTGGCCTGGATCCTGGCCGTTCCCGTCCTCGGTCTGGGCGCACCCTGGGCCGCCGTGGCGGTGGTCATGGCCAGTCTGCCGAGCGGCGCCATGGTCTACCTGTTCGGCGCGCGCTACGACGCGGCGCAGGGCGTGGCCGCCAAGACCGTCCTGGTAGCCTCCGCGGTGTCGGTGGTCACCATCTCGGTGTGGTTGGTGGTGATGGGGTGACCCGCCTCACCCGCCCCGCCGATCGAACACGTCCGTCCCCACCGTATCCGTCTTCATGGCGTCATCGTTGAGCCAGTAGGCCGGTCCGAACGGTACGGCGTTGGGCCACACCTGGTCGAGGGACATGGCCTCGTAGAGCGTCCCGCCCTTCATGACGTACTGCGCGTCCGTGGTGGCGCGGATGTCGTCCAGCGGGTTGGCGTTCAGGATCATCAGGTCGGCCAGCTTGCCCACCTCGATGGAGCCCAGGTCCTGATCGGCGCCGAGCAGGCGGGCGCCGTGCAGGCTGGCCACCTCCAGCGCGCCGTGGTTGCCGAGCGCGCTCGCGCCCATCCAGGTCTCCCAGTGGGTGGCCAGGCCGTGGTGCTCCCCGTGGGAGCCCACCGCACCGTACCCGCCCTCGGAGATGATATCCGCCATCGCCTGCGCGATCAGCGGGAAGGAGTAATCCGTGGTCGGGCGGAGCCAGCGGTTGCGGGTCTGCGGCACCAGCATGCGCCACGGGAACCAGTGGCGCTGCTTGGGATCCTTCCAGACATCGCTCTCCTGGAAGAAGTACTCGATGCTCCACGCGGCGGGCCCGGCCACCACCAGGGTCGGGGAATAGGTGGCCTGGGCCTGTCCCAGGAAGCGGGCGCCATCGGAGTACATGGGGACCTCGCTGAAGGCGTGCTCCCACGCCGTCTGGCCGTCCATGATCATGCCCAGGTTCTCGACGAACGAGCCGCCCTCCGACGTGATGTTCACGCCGATCTGACGGGCGGCCTCGCTGAACCACTGCCGTTGATCCCGCCGGGGCTGGGCGTACTGCTTGATCTGCGTGGCACCCCAGTCGGTCAGGCGCCGCACCGCGGCTACGGCATCCGCGAGGTTGGAGATCTCGTTGGTGTGCGGACCATCCCCGCCGGACTGGTTGTCGCCTGTGCTGAACCCGCGCGGTCCGATCATCTCCCCCGCCTCGATGAGCTCGGCGGTCGGGAACATGTTCTGACTCCACATGGACACGTCCATGGTGGTGGTCACGCCGTACGCGAGGTAGATGGCCTGCTCGTAGTCGTGCCGGGGCCGGATGCCGCGCCACTCCCGGTAGTGGTGCGCGTGCATGTCCACGAAGCCGGGAATGATGGTCTTCCCGCGCGCATCGATCGTGCGGGCCACGCCGTTCGTGTCGCACTGGCCCACGCAGGCGATCCGGCTGCCGTCCACCACGATGGTGCCGTTCTCGATCACCTGACGGTCGTTCAACGTGACGATGCGGGCACCCGTGAGCGCGATCCGACCCTGCGGCACAGCGCGCGGGACGCGGAGCGCCAGGGTCGTGGTATCCGTGACGCCCGTGTCCAGGTGATGGACGTAGTGCCGCGGGCCGCTCCCGTACTCGAGCGTGGTCTCGTTGCGCCAGCGCGGGAACAGGCCACCGTCGCGCGTGAGCTGCGTGACGGGGAGCGCTCCGCGGCGCTTGTCCACCTCCAGCACCTCGCCGCCGAGCGACTCCCAGCCCATGGGCTGGACGTACACGTTGTCCCCCTCCTGGAACGCCACCCAGCGCCCGGTGGGGGACGGCACGATCTCCTCGGCGTTGGGGAAGCTCAGGTGCTCCTGCTTGTCGCTGCCGTCGGCGGCCACGCTCATGAGCGACGTGCGGCTGCGGCCACCTCCCTCCGGCTCCCGGATCTCCGGATAGAAGATGCGCCCGTCCGGTCCGAACGACGGACCTACGAGCTGGCGGCGCGCCACGCCTTCTCCCGGGATGGTGACGACGTACGCCCCGGCTTCCCCGCCGGAAGGCGGGTTCGCGGAGAACCGCACGAGATCGAAATACGCGTTCGCGGTCATCGTCTGCTGGCGCGCCGTGGCGCCCTCACCTCGCGCCACCACCACGGAGCGTCCGTCCGGGCTCCAGACCGGGTGGGCGTAGTCCCCGGGTTCGCGGCTCAGGCGCTGCGGCTGTCCGCCTGCCGCCGGCACCTTCCAGACGTGGCCGCGGATGGTGTCGTCCCAGCTCACGAACGCGATCCAGCGTCCGTCCGGGCTCCACGCCGGCATGTACTCCAGCGGATCGAAGCTCTCGGCCGTGACCCGCCGTGGCTGTCCGCTGCCCTGTTGCGTGTAGATGCGGCCCACGGCCTGGAAGGCGAGCGTGCCGCCGTCGGCCGTGGAGGTGGGCCAGCGGAAGAAGACCACGTCGATGGGATCGTCCGTGATCCGGAACTCCTTGCGGGCCATCTCCGAGATGGTGCGCTGCACGCGCGCCTGGAACGGGATCGTGGAGACGTCCCCGGAGGCCACGTCCACACGCCGGATCTTCCCGCCCTGTGTGATCAACACGGAGCGGCCGTCGCTCGCCCAGTCGTAGCGCGGCAACACACCCAGCGTCTTGCCCCCGGACGCGATGATGGGCTCGATCGGATCCATGAGCAGGCGCTCGGCGCCCGTCTGCAGATCGCGGAGCCACAGCGCGCTGCGCGGTCCGAACTCCTGCCCCTTGAACGAGAGCACTCCGTCGGGGATGTGGCGCGCGAACGCCAGCCAACGGCCGTCCGGTGAGACCTCCGGTGCGGCGGCGCCACCGCTGGACTGCCGGCCGGCCGCCGCCCCGTCGCTGATGCCCGCGCTGATGTCGACGATCTCGCCCGTCTTGAACTCGAAGCGCTTGACCTGCTGCGAGCCGCTCAGCGGCTGCCCGTCCGAGACGTTCCGGTTCACCTGGAAGTAGAGGAAGCGTCCGTCCCCGGAGACCGTCGGCCAGGACGGCGCACCGCCGTCCGTCCCCACGAGCTGGACGCCGCGGCCTCCGTCCTTGTGATAGAGCCAGAGGCCATTCCCGCCGCCCCCGCCGCCGCCGGGGGCACCGCGCGTGGCGCGCCGCACCACGATGTAGTCCCCGTCCGGCGTCCAGGCCGGCTCGAAGGCGGTCACGTTCAGGTCGCTGAACACCGCGCGCGGGTTTCCGCCGTCGGCGTCCATGATCCACAGGTTGTACTGGCCACCCCGGTCGGTGATGAAGGCGATGCTCGACCCGTCCGGCGAGATCCGCGGCTGGACGGACAGCGCCACCCCCGCGCTCTGGGTGAGCACCTGTGCCTCGCCCCCCGCCACCGGCATGCGGTAGATGTGCCCCAGGAGGTCGAAGGCGATCCACGTCCCGTCCGGGGAGAGGTCCACCGCCATGCGGGTGCCTTCCTCGGTGGTGAAGTCGATCTGGCGGGTCGCTCCGCGGGCCTGGGTGACGTCCCAACGGGAGCCGTTCTCCTCCCCACCCCCCTGGCGTTGGGCGGCGGCGTCCTGGACCGGGAGGGCGGTCACGAGCGCGAGGCAAAGGGCGCGCAGGGTCGACTTCAAGGACGGAGCGGAGGTGGGCATGGAGCGGGGTCTCCGGGACGGACGAGTCGCATTCGGGTCGGCACCAAGAGTGTGGTACCCGACGCCGGCGCGCCATGGAGGCAGCCCCGGGACCGGCTGAGCCCGGCGTTTCCGGGCTCGGCGCCTGGCCCGGTCCCGTGCTGGAGCGGCGCGGAAGAACGGTGAGCCGGTCTCCTACCGCAGCGCGTAGACCTTCCCGTCCGTGCTCCCGATGTAGAGCACACCGTCCACGATGCTGGGTGAGGAGAGGAACGACCCCACCGTGAACATGGTGCGCATCCCGATCATCATGCCGTCCAGCGTACGGTCGGGGTACATCCGCCCGGACTCGAAGACCCCGGTGGAGTCCGTCCAGGGCGCGAGGTTGGCCTTGGACCCGTCGGACTGGAAGTGGGCCGCGAAGCGGCCGGTGCGCACGTCCACGGCGTGCAGCCAGCCGTCGGAGGTCCCGTAGTACACCCGGTCGCCGGCGATCGACGGGGAACCGAAGCTGATCGCGTGGTTGGGGAGGTCGAAGCGGACCTCGCCCGTCGCTGCGTCCAATGCCTTGAAGCGGCGTCCATCCGACGTGGCGAAGTAGACGACGCCGTCCCGGACGGCCGGGGAGCCGATGGTCCACCCCCCGTGGTTGTCGTGGACCCAGCGGGGGTGACCGGTGGCCGCGTCCACGACGTGGAAGTGTCCGTCACGCCCCCCTACGAAAACCGTTCCGTCGACGACCGCCGCCGAGCTGGCGATGCCGATCTGGTTGTAGATCACCGTGTCGTTGCCGGTCGTGTAGCGCCAGCGCTCCCTGCCGGTCTCCGCGTCGAGCGCGTAGAGGTTGCGGTCCCAGCTTCCGACGATGACCTGGCCGTCGGCCACCGCGGGCGAGGCGTGGATCACATCGCCCGCCCCGAACTGCCAGCGCAGGGTGCCCGTGGCAGCGTCGAGCGCATACACGTGCTGGTCGCCGCTCCCGATGTAGAGCGTGCCGCCCGTGACGGCTGGCGAGGAGAGGAACACGTCGAAGGGGTCCGGCATCCGCTCCGTCCGGGGTTGGGCCCCATGGATGCCGGGAGCGGTGAAGCGGCGCTCTCCCCGGGTGGCGAACGTCCAGCGCTTCTCCCCGGTGGCCTCGTCCACGGCGTAGACGTTTCCGTCCAGGCTGCTGAAATAGACCAGCCCGCCGCTCACGGCCGGAGAGGAAGCGATCGAGCCGCCCGAGGTGAACCGCCAGCGTTCCGTGCCGCTCGCCCGATCGATGGCGTACAGCACGCCGTCCGAGCTCCCCACGAACACGACGTCCCCCGTGACCGCAGGCGAGGAGAGGACGCGGCCGCCCGTCTGGAACGTCCAGACGACCTCCTCCAGCGTGGGAGCCTGTGAGTCGTAGACGCCCTGGTGGGCGGGGCCGCCGCGGAACATGGGGGCCTGCGCCGTCCCCGAACCCGGCCCCACCAGGGAGAAGAGCGCCAGGAGGAACGGCGGGATTCCAGCGTGCGCGTACGAAGCCATGGGTCCAGGAGGACGAAGGGTGGACAGCGTGGGGGCAACCCGGGCAGCGGGTTCGGGGTCTCTTTCGTGGGATGGGTCCGAGCCGTGGATGGGTTGGCCGGCGCACACCAGAGGGGGGAGATCAGCGTGGACCGACGGGGATTCCTGGGGGCGGCCCTGGCCGCCGCGGCGCTCCAAACCGAAGCACGGACCGCAGCCGAGCGGCATCCGACACCGGCGAGGAATCCGAGCGTTCCTGCGGCTCCGCCCCGCCGGGCGCTCCGCATCCTCATGCTCGGAGGCACCGGCTTCATCGGTCCGCACATGGTGCGCAGCGCGCTGGAGCGTGGCCACGAGGTCACGCTGTTCAACCGGGGGCGCACCAACACCGACCTCTTCCCCCAGGTCGAGAAGCTGATCGGAGACCGCAACGGCCAGCTCGACGCGCTCGCCGGGAGACGCTGGGACGTCGTGATCGACAACAGCGGCTACTATCCCTCGCACGTGCGGGCCTCGGCGGAGGCGCTCCGCGGCTCGGTCGACCACTACATCTTCACCTCGACCATCGACGCCTACCGCGACTTCAACACCGTGGGGATGGACGAGTCGTATCCGTTGCATCCGCCCTCGTCGACGCGTCCGGAGGACCCCAGCCGCTTCTACGGTCCCCTCAAGGCCGACTGCGAGCGGATCGTGCGCGACGTCTACGGCGGGAGCTCCACGCAGATCCGACCGGGATGGATCGCCGGGCCGGGCGACAACAACCACCTGCTGACCTACTGGTGCGTCCGCATCGATCGGGGCGGGGAGGTGCTCGCTCCGGGTGAGCCCGAAGACTCCATGCAGGTGACGGATGTACGCGACCTCGCGGCGTGGTACGTGCAGATCGCCGAAGAACGCATCGCGGGAGCCTACAGCGCAGTCGGACCGGTTTGGTCGTGGGCGGAGACCCTGCACGGGATCCGCGCCATCACCGCTGCGGACGTGTCGTTCACCTGGGTGGATGCGGACTTCCTCCTGGAGCGCGACCAGAAGCCGTGGACCGACATCCCGTTGTGGTGGCCGGCGCGCAACGATTGGGGTCCGCGATCGTTCGGGGGCAACATCGGCGGCGAGGGCGCGTTCGCCATCGATGGATCCCTGGCGTGGGCCAACGGCTTCGCGCGCCGTCCCCTCGCCGACACGGCGAGGTCGACGCTGGACTGGTACTGGGAGACCTACGACGACTGGCCGGAGGAGCGGCGCCCGGGCTTCTCTGCGGCCGTCGAGCGGCGGCTGCTGGAGGAGTGGAAGGCGAGAAGGTAGGGGCCGGGCGCGAGCGGCGGTGAACTCAGTCGCTCGGGGACGGTGCTGCGGAGGGCGCCACGCCCGCCGCCTTCCGTGCGACGAACCGCGTGGGCACACCGGTGATCGCTTCGATGCGTCGCGCGAGGATCTGGCTGGGGCCGGGCCCGGGTACGCCCTGCAGGAGCACCGTCGGCCTACCAGCGGTGGGTACCGCCGTGAAGCGATAGCTCAACGTCGCCGACGCGCCCTGACCCATCTGTGCGTCCGGCGTTGCCTCGATGGCGTCCAGCTCGGCGGTGGGCAGACGCCGAGCGCGCCGTCCTTGCACGAGGTGATCCGGGTGCACGATCAGCGTTCCACTGCCGAAGGAGGTGGCGAGCCCCACGCCGAACACCAGCAGTCCCAGCAGCACGAACACCAGCGCCACGAAGCCGGTCAGACCGCCCAGCAGCGCAGCGAACGGGTTGTTGCCGAAGGCGCCCAGCGCAGCCGCGCCCAGCAAGGCCCCCACTCCCGCGAAGACGAGGCCGAAGACGCCAGCCGCGGCGCCAACCCGCAGGTTGCGGCCAGGCAGGAGCTCGATGTGCACTGCACCGGCGAGCTCCCGCACGCGCACCTTCGGGTGCGGGTGCGCATCCGTACCCAGCGGCTCGACCCGGAATGCCTCCTGTGCGGCGCGGGGCGTTTCCGATGGCAGCACCGGAACCAGGAAGACCACGTCCAGATCGGGGCCTCGTCCGGGAACGTACAGGCCGACGTGCCAGTCGCAGCCGTCCTTCCCACGGACCCGGCTACACGGCAGGTCGGGCGGAAGGACGAACGTGAACGAGAGGCGCTGTCGACCGGTCCGCCAGCGCTGTACGCGCGGGTGGCCCTCCGCGGCCCAGAGTACGTGGTGGCGCGTCGAGTCGCCCGCCGTCTCCACACGCGTGCACGTGATGCGGACGCGGCAGGACCGGGCATCCGACGGGCTCTGCGGCATCTCCACCGAACCCCCCAACGGGCCCCCGGGGCTGGCGGGGAAGGGATCCAGGCGGAGGGCGACGCCACGGAACCGCAGCCAGCGCGCGCCGAGGATGGAAACCTGCAGCAGGAAGGACGCGCATCCCACCCCCCACAGCGCTGCCCCCGCGATCCAGGGCGCATCCCCCGCCTCGATGCCCTTCCACGCGGCCGTCCAGGCTCCGAGCCCCATGCCCCCCAGAATCACCAGGCCCACGCCCGCACCGAGCCACTCGCGGGCCCATGGGGGGCGGATCAGGCCCCGGTTCCAGCGGGAGTCGTCGAGGCCGGCCAGCGCGTTGTCGACCGCCTCCGGCCCCGGGCGGGTCGGTAGTCCTCTCATGCGGATCCACTCCGGTGGAGGGGGAGCGAGCCGAAGGGCCACCACCGTTTGCGAGGAGTATGCCAGCGAAGGCAGTACGCGCAGGGAAGGCCCCTACTGCCGGGGGTGGCCCGCACGCGAACACCCCGCGGTCGAGGCCGTGACGCGGGAAGGTGGCCTCGGATGGTTGCCGCCCCGCATCCCCGTCTCCACTCTGACCGGGCCTGGGCGCGAGACCTGCGCCCCTCGCCCCTCCGCGCTCCGAGGCTCTTCCGGTGGCCCAACCGTCGTCGTCCGCAGCCGCGTATCGCCGCTCCGCCTCAATCTGGCCGCGGGTCCTCGCCGCGCTCGGTGCGCTGCTGGTCGGCGCCCCGCTGCAGCTCCAGGCCCAGATCCCGACACCCGCCGACATCATCGGCTTCGCGCCCGGCGAGGACTACACGCTCGCCGCCTATGCTCCCATCGCCCGCTACTTCGAAGCGCTCGATCGGGCCAGCGACCGGATGATGCTGGAGAAGATCGGCGAGAGCACGCGGGGTGAGCCGCTCTACCTGGCGGCCATCTCCACACCGGAGAACCTCGCACGGCTGGAGCGCTGGAAGGAGATCACGCGCACGCTGGCCTACGCCCGCGATCCGGAGCGCGGCTACCCCTCCGTGCTCGCGGAGGAGACGGCGCGGGCGCTGGCGCGCGAAGGCAAGGCCATCGTGTGGATCGACGGCGGGCTGCACGCCACGGAGGTGGCGCACGGGCAGGTCATGCCGGAGATGGCCCACTGGTTCGTCACGGACGAATCGGAGGAGACCCGTCGGATCCGCGACAACACCATCCTGCTGCTCATGGCCAACATGAACCCGGATGGCCTCAACACCGTGGCCGAGTGGTACATGTCGCAGGTGGGCGGCCCCCACGAGGTGGCTCCGGTCCCCGAGCTCTACCACCACTACATCGGCCACGACAACAATCGCGACTGGTACATGCTCACGCAGGTGGAGACGCAGGCGGTCACCCGCGCGCTCTACCACGAATGGTTCCCGCAGATCGTCTACAACCAGCACCAGAGCGGTCCGTTCCCCGCCCGCATCTGGATGCCGCCCTTCGAGAATCCGGTGAGCCCCCACCTGGACCCGCTGCTGGTGAGCTCGCTCAACCAGATGGGTCATTCGATGCGCAAGCGCTTCGACGTGGAGGGCAAGCCTGGTGTCATCAGCGACGTGGTCTACGACCTGTGGTGGAACGGCTCCATGCGGGGCGGTCCGGACTACCACAACATGCTGGGCTTCCTGACCGAGACGGCGCTGTATCGCTACGCCACGCCCGGCTGCTACGACGAGATCCCCGACGCCTTCAACGATCGTGCGGGAAACCTGCCGGCGAAGACGCCGTCCACCAACTACAACAACCCCTGGCCGGGTGGGTGTTGGCACATCCGCGACGCCATGGACTACATGATGACCGCCGCCAAGGCGGTAGCCGACATGGGGGCGCGGTTGAAGGAGGACTACCTCTTCAACCACTACTGGATGGGACGCAGGCAGATCGAGCGCGGGCAGCGCGCGGAAGGCGGTCCCTTCGCCTACGTGCTCGATCCCGACGCGGCACACGACCCGAGCGCCGTGTACGAGTTCATGGACCTGATGCGGCAGTCGGGCATCGAGTTCGTGCGCGCGGCCGGCGCGTTCAGCGCGGACGACCAGCGTTTCCCCGCGGGCAGCTACGTCATCCCGCCGCAGGCCTTCCGCCCCTACGTCGTGGACCTGATGGAGCCCAAGACCTATCCGGATCGCCGGATGTACCCGGGGGGACCTCCGGAGCCACCCTACGACATGACCGGCTACGAGCCGCGCTTCTCGATGGGGCTGCCGGTCGTGGGCATCGACACCCCGTTCGCGATGCCGGACGGCGCGTGGGGAGAGGTCGAGGTGCCCAGCCGGGCGGGATTCGCCGACGGCGCGGCCGGGTACGTGCTCCCGGCCACGAACAACTGGACCTATCGTGCGCTCGGGACGCGGCTGCAGGAGGGCCTGCCGACCTTCCGGATCACGCGCGCGTGGAATCCGTCCGACGTCGCCGGATCCGCGGAGCATCCGGTGGCGACCCCAGGGGCCTACTGGCTGCCGGGACTGTCCGCTGCCGGCGCACGGGTCCTCGCCGAGATGGGTCTCGAGCCCGTCCCCGTCACCGAGGCCCCTCCGTCCGATGCGCTGGCCGCTGTACGGGCCCCGCGCGTCGCCATCTATCGCTCGTGGGAAGCTCCCATGCCGGAAGGATGGACGCGCTGGGTGCTGGACCAGTACGGCTTCGAGTGGACGAACGTGTGGGACGCGGACGTGAAGGCCGGAGCGCTCTCCGACTACGATGTGCTGGTCCTTCCCGACCAGAGCGAGCGCGGCATCCGCGAGGGTCACGAGCCCGGCAGCATGCCCGACCGGTACGTGGGAGGCCTGGGCGAGGCCGGGACGGAGGCCATCCGGCGGTTCGTGCGCGACGGTGGGTGGCTGGTCGCGTTCGATGCGTCCGTGGACTATGCGATCGCCGCCTTCGATCTGCCCTTCCGCAACGTCGTGCGCGGCGTGGACTCGCAGGACTTCTTCATTCCCGGGTCGATCATCCAGCTGCGCGTGGATCCATCGCACCCGCTGGCCTGGGGCGTGGCGGAGGATGCGGTCACCCTGTTCGCGGGCAGCCAGGTGCTGGAGCATTCCGGCAGCGACGGAGCCTCCCGGACGCCGGTGTGCTACGCCGACACCGACTACCTCGTCAGCGGCTGGACCCTGGGCGGAGATGCGTACCTGGCGGGTCGCACGGCCGCCGCCCAGGTGTCCGTCGGTGACGGACAGGTGGTGCTGTTCGGGTT